>DOZA01000369.1 GCA_003518245.1 Bacteroidales bacterium
TGACATCCTATGTGCCAATATGCATTCTGATTCACCATTGCTGGAAGAACTACCGGCAACAGCAACCCTGACAGAAGAAAACCTGAAGATAAGCTTTGTTGGTGTAGTTGAGACAAATGGCATGCCGGGAGCCTGCATGCCTTCAACCCACCCGTCAAAGCTTGAGAATCTTGTTTTTACCGATGCTTCACAGGTACTGGATCAGTATTCTGAATTAAAGGATGAAACGGAGTCTGACCTGCTTATTCTCCTGAGTCATCTCGGGCATTATTACCAGGGTGAAGTGACATCGGACTACAGCGTGGCACATGATTTTCCCTTCTTTGATCTTATTATCGGCGGACACAGCCACAGCATTCAGGATACAACTATCAACGGAGTGCATATTTACCAGTCGGGAGCATACCTTCATAACCTGGGAAAGATTAGCCTTACTGTAAAGAACGGTGAAATAATCTCGGAGGATTTTGAGCTTATTAACCTTGATGATTATCCTGACAAGGACGAACAAATAAATATGAAAATTGAAGCATATAATAATAACCCGGCCTTTTCAGAGGTTATAGGATCCAATAGCATTTACCTTACAAGAAACAGGACTGTCGGAGGTTTTTATACTGATGCCCTGAGAGGATATCTTGGCACTGATATGTCGTTTCAGAACCCGGGAGGTATACGTTCTGACCTTGATGAGGGAGATATTACCATACTCGAAATATACAGGATAGATCCTTTTGGCAACGGACTACGTAAATACGAGATGACAGTTGCAGCAATAAAGGATTTTCTTGAAGGCAGTGGAGCCGGGTTATATTATTCGGGAGTAATAATTGAGAACGATTTTGCTGCAGGTGTGGTAATAAAGGATGAAGAGGGTAATATTTACCCGGGGGACCATGTTCTATCGATCGCCATTAATGATTATATACCAACTGTTTATGAGGACTACTTTCCTGATCCTGTTGAAGTTTATGACATGATTACTGCAGATGCTATGATAGCCTGGGTCAGGAGTTTAAGTGAAGCTCTTAGTTACGATGGTTGTGACAGGTATTTCAGGTACGAAGAATAATGTTGAACCGAACAGGATGAGTTTGCTGAAAGCAAGCGAATCCTGTGAGCTCGGCGAAGCCAATCGTTAAATTGTTTAATCGGGAATTCCTTAATGATAAAAGATCCAAGTTGAAAGATACAAGTGAGAAGATAAAAGGAAAAAGGAAATAGTTGAGACCAAATCAGGTTATGTTTAATAATTAAACAGCATTGAAGCTTCTCAACATTATAAACTCTATAAACCTTATCAACTCTAACAATTTCCCTTAGCCTTAGACTCAGCCTATACATACTCCGAATAATGCTGCGGATCAACCAGTTCCCGGTATTTACGAACTATCTTCTTATAGTCTTCCCAAGTATCCCTTTTGAGATTTGGATTTCGTAACAGTGCAGCAGGATGATAAACAGGCATAACCATTTTATTATACCAGTTAAGCCAGTTACCCCTGACTTTTGTAATACGGTATTCCTTGCCAAAGAAAACACGAAGAGCTGAGGCACCAAGAGGGATAAGGATCAAAGGGTCAATAATCTCAATCTGTTTGAACAGGTAAGGAACACACGTTTTGGTCTCATCATCAGTAGGGATTCTGTTTCCCGGGGGACGGCATTTTACAATATTACTGATATATACGTGTTGTTGACGTGTAAATCCACATGCTGCAAGGATCTTATCAAGCATCTGTCCTGACTTGCCCACAAATGGCCTTCCTATCATGTCTTCATCATGCCCCGGGGCTTCACCGATTATAAGGATCCTGGCCGATATATTGCCCTCACCGAAAATAACATTATGACGCGTCCTGTGTAAATCGCATTTAGTACAGGATAATACTTCCTGCTCAAGTTGTTCCATCATCACACAATTATGATTTATAATAAGATTGAATTACCTGAAATAAAGGTAGAAAAATTATTAGGAAGGATAAGACGAAAATGGAAATACTTTCCTTCGATTCGTCTCGAATACTCGTGGTTTACTCAGGAATCATATGTATTGGGGTTTAGTCCATCGTTGCGTCTTCTGGGCTTACTCAGGAACCTGAGGGTTGGTTTAATTGTTGAAAAGTTAAACCGGGCTGGGGGAGTCTGCCGAAAAGCAATCTTGGGCATTAAATCATTAATCTTAAAGATTTTTTGCATAGCTTTGATATATAAATGCTGTTAATATGAAAAAACTGTTGTATATAATAATAGGTATTTTCATTCTCTTTTCATGCGAGAGGAAATCACCCGAGAGAAAATTTGAAGTCCCTGTGACAAGAGTCAGCTCCATCAGCAATGACAGGGCCAATGAAATAACTATTGCAGTTAACCCTATAAATACTGACCACCTTGTTATTGGCTCTAACCTTGACTGGTATTATTATTCTTTTACCGGTGGTAGTTCATGGACTGAGCAAAACATTGAATCAACAGAACATGGTGTATGGGGCGATCCTGTATTGATGTTCGATGATATGGGGCTTGTTTATTACTGCCATCTATCCAATCCTGAGGGCGATGCCTGGGTGGACCGTATTGTAGTTCAAAAATCCATTACAGGTGGACAGACATGGGATGATGGCAGAGGTATTGGTCTTAACGGCAACAAGGTACAGGATAAAGAATGGATATGCTTCGACAGGAGTGACTCACCCTATTCAGGAAATATGTATATAAGCTGGACTGAGTTTGATGATTATGGAAGTGCTGATCCTCTTGACAGATCAAGGATAAGGTTTTCTTATTCACAGGATCACTCAGAAACCTGGTCGGAGCCGATAGTGATAAGTGATACAGATGGCGATTGTATTGACGGTGATAATACAATGGAAGGAGCTGTTCCATGTGTGGGTAATAATGGGGATATATACATAGCATGGTCAGGGCCGGAGGGTATATATTTTGACAGATCATCAGACGGTGGGCAAACATTTGATCAGGATGTAATATTAAGTGATATGCCGGGAGGATGGGCTATTGATATACCCGGTATATACCGTTGTAACGGAATGCCATTTACGGTGTGCGATAACAGTGATTCAGAATACAGTGGCAATATTTACATAATGTGGTCTGATCAGCGTAACGGAATTAATAATACTGATATATTCGTAATAAAATCAGGAGATGGAGGCAATACATGGAGTAACAGGAAGATGGTAAATAATGATGGCACTACCAGCCATCAGTTCTTTCCTAATATAGTTATTGATCCTGTTACAGGTATAGTATATATAGTATACTATGACCGTAGCCAGACTGCAGGTAATGAGACAGAGGTATGGATAGCCCGCTCGGATGATGGGTGTGATACTTTCAAAAATTATAAGATTACCAAAAGCAAATTCATACCCGAGAGTGATATTTTCTTTGGCGATTATATAGATATTGATGCTTATAACGGGGTTATTTATCCTACATGGATGGAGATGAATGACAGGAAAATGAGTGTATGGGTTGCAAGAATGCTGGACGAGGATTTTGCCAAACTGGATTCAGAATAACAATATCAGACCTTGTTAAGTTTCCATCTTCCTCTTCTGAACAGGAAAAAGACCATAATAGTCATCAGGCTTTCAGCTATGACTATTGATAGGAATACACCCTTTTCTTCGATACCTGATATTATAATCCTTATTGCGATAGTATAACCTGCAATCGCATCGCTTCCAAAAACAGATATTATCCTTATTAAGCCAACCCAGCTTGATGTGGCTATCAGGTTCTGCCCTATCCTACCGAGTGAGATTTTAAGTATCTGTCCAATTAACCTGAAATTAAAACGTTTATGCTTCCTTAAAATCTTCACCCTCTCATTGTGAAAAAACAGGATATATAGCTGGTAGATAACTGCAATGCCCCTTCCTGTTGTTGTGGCAATAGCTGCCCCGGTAATTCCGAGCTCAGGGAATGGCCCCCATCATTCTCAGCAGATCACGTGAGAACAATATACCCGGGATACTTATAAGCAGCGATACCAATAATCCTGTAAGAATAGATTGAAAAGCCGTCCTTCCGGCTTTATCACTGTATAGATGTATCAAGGAATCGGTTTAAAAGTATAGCTCAGCTGATTTTTTCAACCGAGAAAATAAATGAGCTAAGAGAATTCTGATTTTTCCATACTGCGCTTGCCCTTATCTTACATACTATTGTTTTACCATCATTGTTGATAAGGCGTACTTCATATGATACCCTGTCAGTCTCTTTCCTGAGCATCCTGTCAAGACTCTGTCGTTCCATCAGGTAATCATCGGGATGACAAAGCTGGAAAAAATTTATACCTGAAAAGTCAATATCACTCATGCCCAGTATATCTTTCAGTTCTTTATTGAACCTTATAAAATTCCCCTGTGCATCTGTTTGCAATATGCCTGCAGGAAAATTTTCATAAAGGACATTTTGATCAATAAGCTTATTGTGAATGGTTGTTTCTGTATTCTTACGCCTGACAGCAAGTTGAAGCCTGATAATCAATTCAGTGCTTGTAAAAGGAAAGATAACAAGGTCGAACTGATGTCTCAGGCAAATATTCATGAGCTTTTCATCTTCTTTGCCGGCTATAATAAGTACAGGTGTGTAAATATTCATGCTGCCTGTAAGGCTTTTGAGGATGCTGGCATCAATCCCATCCTGCTCGTACCCGTTGTAAGCAATTATGTCGTACTTATTCTCAGTACAGAGATTTTTAAATTCGTTAACATCTGATGAATATACAGCTTCAAATCCAAAATTATTTATACTGGATTCAAAGTGCTTGAAATCTATATCGCCTGTAAAGAAAAGAAGCCTGTCAGAGGGTTTCACAATTAAATTATCTTAATAATTAATTACTATCTTACTAAAATAAATATTTATGATTATTCATCAGAAGAATTATGTAAAAAGTTATTAATTTCTTTTTAAACAAGGTATTGGTATATTTGTTTACTTCTAATGCGATACTATACAGATGGATGTACGAATTGAAGAGAGCTGGAAGAATAAGTTCAGCAATGAATTTAAAAAAGATTATTTCAGGAAACTGACAGATTTCATCAGGGATGAGTACAATAAAACCACCGTATACCCGCACGGTCAGTTTATTTTCAATGCCTTTGACAAATGTCCGTATGATAGTTTAAAAGCTGTAATAATAGGTCAGGACCCTTATCATGGTCCTGGACAGGCACATGGATTATGTTTTTCGGTACAGGATGGCGTAAGCCATCCCCCCAGCCTTATGAATATTTTCAAAGAGATACAAAATGACCTTAACATTAATTGTTATAGCTCGGGTAATCTTGAGAGGTGGGCGGCACAGGGTGTCCTTTTGCTCAATGCTACGCTTACAGTGAGAGCACATAATCCCGGATCACATCAGAATAAAGGCTGAAAGATTTTTACTGACGAAGTAATAAGAATAATAGCAGAAGAAAAGGAGAATGTTGTATTCTTCCTGTGGGGGGCATACGCGCAGAAAAAAGGAAATCAAATAGACAGAAACAGGCACCTGGTGCTTGAATCTGTTCATCCTTCACCCCTTTCGGCAAGCCGTGGATTCTTTAATAATAATCATTTTAGTCAGTGTAATGAATTCCTTATTTTTACTGGACAGGAACCGATTGATTGGAGATGACCATCTTGATTTTGGATGTAAGATTAACGATTTAAGATTTAAGAATTTTTAATATTTCAAAAAATAATCCTTTTAGAAAATGAAAAAAACAATATTTCTTTTCGTGTTGGCATCAATCTGTCTCATATCAACCGGCCAGTCTGATTATTATTTCCCATCTGCAAAAGAATTCAATAATAAGGTTACGAGCCCATGGGAATACCTGGGTTACAATATAGGGAATCACCATACAAGGTATGATCTTATTGTTGATTACATGAAAACCTTGTCGGAGCAAAGTGACCGTGTTGATCTTGAAATATTTGGATATACTGAAGAACTCAGGCCACAGATAATTCTTACCATAACCTCTCCTTCAATCAGAAAAAATCTTGAAGAGATTAAAATAAATCATCTCGAGTTAGCGAAAGGAAACAAAGGTAAAATAAGCGGGCAGGACGATATACCTGTTATCATACAGCTTGGTTTTAATGTTCATGGTAATGAGGCAAGCGGAGGAGAAGCCTCTTTGCTGGCAGCCTATTATCTGGCAGCATCTGAGGAGGATGAAATGAGAATAATACTGGAAAATTCAATAATTTTCATTGAACCTGTTCTCAACCCTGACGGACGAGATCGTTTTGCTTCCTGGGCAAATATGAACAGGGGTAATACACCCGTTTCTGACCCCAGTGACAGAGAGCATAGCGAAGACTGGCCTGGTGGCAGGACTAACCATTACTGGTTCGATCTGAACCGTGACTGGTTGCCACTGTCCCAGGTTGAGAGCAGGAACAGGATAAAAAGGTATCACAAATGGTTACCCAATGTAATTACCGACCATCATGAGATGGGAACTAATAGCACATTCTTTTTCGAACCTACTAAAAAAGGGTCAGAGAATCCAATAGTGACATCAGAAAACTACACTACATTAAATAACCTTTTTGCTAAGGAATTTGCAGAAGCATTGAATGAAATAAACCATTACTATGACTCTGGTAGTTCGTTTGATAATCTCTATCCGGGATATGGTAGTTCATACGGAGATGTGCATGGTGGACTGGCATTATTATTTGAACAGGCTTCGTCAAGGGGTCTGGTACAGGAAACCGATCTTGGTTATGATCTTAAGTACAGGCTTGGAATAAGGAACCAGCTTTTTGCCGCACTTACAACTGTGCGGACAGCGGTTAGTAAACAGGCCATGCTTAATGACTATATGAGAAGATTTTATAACGATGCTCTTATCGAAGCAAAGAAAGACCCCATTGAAGCTTATGTCTTTGGTGATATCAATGATCCGAACAGGACCAGGTATTTTATAGAGCTCCTTTTAATGCATGGTATAGAAGTATGGAGAAACAATGAGGATATAACTAAGGATGGCCTGAAATTTACAGCGGGTGAATCATGGTTTGTACCTACAAAACAGAGCCAGTATAAAATGGTTAAAACAATGTTCGAAACCAGTCTCAACTTCAATGACAGTTTGTTTTATGATGCAACTGCCTGGGCTCTTGTTTATAGCTACGGAATACCCTTTGCAGCGTTAGAAAAAATAGCCGGCGGGGAAAGGATAAGCAAAATCCCCGAAGCTGATATTACTGAGCCAGGATACAGCGACTATGGTTACATATTTAACTGGTCGGATTATAATGCAGCCAGAGCACTTTATTATATTCAGGATAAAGGACTAAGGACCAGGGCAGCATGGGATCAGTTCAGCATAGAAACACCGGGAGGCCTGAAAGAATTCTCTCGTGGTTCAGTGTTCATACCTGTACAATACCAGGATGTAAGCCTTAAAGAAGTGCATAATATTATTGTTGAAGCTGCATTATTGACAGAGATAAACATATTTCCCATTACAGGATCTGTAACAGCAGCAGGGCCATGGATAGGTAATGGCAGCTTCAGGGCTATTAAAAAGCCTGAAGTATTAATGCTTACAGGTGATGGAGTCAGCAGCTCCAGCGCCGGAGCTCTCTGGCATCTCTTTGATACCAGGCTAGTGATGCCCGTTACAAAGGTCGATATCAGCAGGTTCAATAGGATCAATCTGAATGATTATACAACTCTTTTACTTCCGTCAGGAGGTTACAATAATTTATCTGAACAGGGCATAAAAAAAATAAACGAATGGATTATTAATGGTGGTAACCTGATATCAATAGGTTATACTTTCAGATATCTCGTGAACTCAAAGATTGCAAATGTTAAATTTGACAGTCGCAGACCTGATTTGCCATCAGAAAGAATTGACTATGACAAAATAAGGCAAGAAACCCGCAAGCATTCAATAGGAGGAATATTTTGTGAAGCAGATCTTGATATAAGCCATCCACTTGGATTTGGTTATAACGACCGAAAAATAACCGTATACAGGAATCATAACTTGTTTGTAGAAAAAGATGAAGGGGCCGCTTCAAACGTAATGGTATATACTAACCATCCTCTCATAAGCGGATTCATAACTGCTGAGAATATTGAAAAAATGAAAAATTCTGTCAGCCTTATGTCTTTATCAAAGGGAAGGGGAAATATCTGCATCTTCGTAGACGATCCAGTCTTCAGAGGATGCTGGTACGGCACCAATAAGTTGCTTATGAATGCAGTGTTTTTTGGACCTGAGATATAAACCGTAATGTTGGATTAATGAATAATTGTATTATTGGAAAGATGACCGAAGTGCATTTCTGATTATTTCCACTATTTCATCAGCCTCCTCAAAACCCAGGGATAATCTGATCATTCCAGGGTCAGGATACCTGTCACCCCATATAGGCTCCACAGGCATTAGTATTGTATGAGAATTGCCAAGCGTTGGCACCAGCATTATGAATTCCGACACAGATTCAATAAATGCATCTCTCCGCTGCCGTTTTTGATTATTATCCTTCCCGCTAAAACTAAAAGTCACTATAGCTCCATAACCCTTATCCTGAAACAGCTCACTGGCGATACTGTAGCTTGTATGCTTGTTAAGCCCGGGATAATATACCTTGCTGATAAGATCAGACCTGACTAATTCAGAGGCAATGGCATACGCATTATGACATTGCTTCTCAAAACGTAAGGAGAAAGATTGCATCTGGGTATTTAGCCTGTAAGCATCATCAGGGCTTATCATATGACCTGTTAACTTACGATATTCAAGAGCATCCTTCAATAAGCATTCATCATTGCCACAAAGTGCACCTGCAGTAATATTACCATGTCCACCGAGATATTTAGTTGCTGAGTGAACCACAATATCAGCTCCCAGTTCAAGGGGGTTTACCAGGTAGGGTGTTGCAAAAGTATTATCAATAACAGCAATAGCATTATAATTATGTATAATATCAATTATTTCATCTGCCTGTGCTACAATAAGCATCGGATTTGAGATAATCTCAAAATAAACAACAGAGGGCTTAAGTGCCTTCATCTGCTCATCAAACTTTTGCATGTCATATAACATGTCATCAGGTTGGAACCTTTGTATATTAATGCCCCGCCTGTCTTCAAGCACCGAATCAATATATGAGTTTGTACCACCATATATCTCCGAGAAGAAGAGCCATGGTCTTGAGTCACCGGCTTTCTGGAATATTGAAAGGGCTGTATCAATGGCAGACATACCCGATTGAGTTAGTAGGGCCCAGTTGCTTCCCACAAGTTTCATTATTGTCTCTTCTGCCTCCAATATAGTTGGATTACGGTATCGTGAATAAATGAACTTTTCAGGAATATAATAATTCTCCTTTTCATTCTGAAAGGCTTCAAATGTTATATCTGCATTTGTAAGCTCAAATCCTGCATCCCTGTATACAGGTGTCCGGGTACTGTTTACTGGCCTCTCATATTTTTTTCTATTCATTTCCTTTCTATATTTTGAAAATTGATCTGCAGGAAGAGAAATTATTGTATAAAGCAATTCTCATCCCAGGTTCAAATATCAATAATAATATTAAAAATACATCAAAATAAGTATTGGAAATATTTAAAACAGTATAACGAAGATGGTTTAAATAAATTCTATAATAGCTATTCGCAAGTAAAAAATATATACACAGGATAAATAAAAAAAAAGAGTCCCGCGAGACGGGACTCTTAAAAACCAACCAACCTAACCAAAAAACCTAGTTTTTGGATAACTAATATTGAATAAACAAATATTAGTCGTTTGTTTAACGCATAAAGATCAAAAAAAGTTCAATAATATTTAAAATTTTTTCGCTTTTTTTATTTGTCATCAATAGGTCCATCAAGAATAACATCTACCTCAAGCTTTTTCTGCTCGGGATTTGAGATATATACCACATATGTTATTTTATCCGGTCCTATATAAGTAGCGTATGTATAATCCTGTTCACCTGTTGAATATTGCACACCGCCAATCATAACGGTAACCTCGGCATTGGGATAGGCTTTTTCAAACCTGAAATAAGCTGTTTCAGCCCCGGCGGCAATATTACCATAATTATGTTCACCACCACCAGTATCTACAATTACATTGGTAAAATCCTGGTCGGTAATATTTCTAATTCTTACATCAGTAGGTCCCTCCGGAGTATGATTGGGCTTTGTACATGAAGCAATCATGAGTACAATACCCAGGATAGAAAAAATGTATCTCATCATAATTTTTTTGTCTTTATCATATAAGACAAAAATAAAAAAATATGGTTGCTCAGGGAATGATTTTTTTAACAAAACCAGTTGGCACCCAACCCACTGTGCCATCAGAAAGTTTTATTTTATACCATTCACCCAGTTTATCTTCCACTTCTACCTTTGTACCTTCGTGAATAACGAACAAGTCATTACCACCTGTTCCGGGTGAACTTTTTCCTGTGACTACAGGTTCAAAAATAATAGCTTCTTTATTATTCGTCGTGAGAGATTTATTAGTTAAAGCCAGGGGAAAAGAAATCAGGCTAATAACCAGGGAGAACACTGCTCCAATAAAGCTCAGTTTTTTTAATTTATACCTCGAGGAAAAAAGAAATACAGCAAGCAATGCCAGGAAAAGGGTAAAGCATACCATGCTCATCACAGACCAGCTATTAGTGTATAATAATAAGGAAAGTATCTTAAACCATCTGACAAAGAATATTTCGGGGATAACTTCAAGTTTATCCACTGTATATGTTTTAGCTATTTCAAGATTATACCTGGCATCTTCATTAAAAGGCTTAAGCAAAAGAGCCTTTTCATAATTAAGTATTGCAGCCGGGATATTTCCTGTTTTAAAGGCTGCATTACCTGTATTATAGTATAGGGTATATGATGAATAGCCATTGGCAATTAACTTATCAAAAAGTTCGAATGATTCATCATAATTACTGTTCTGATATTCGCTTAGTGCTTGTTCATAAAGAAGTATTTCTTCCTTTTCTTCCTTTTCTGCCTTTTGATCATTGGCTTTAAGGTTTAAAGACAATATCAGCAAACCGCTAATTATTAATATAACATGCTTCATATCATGAAGATATTATTTGTTTTCAATAGTCTTGATAATTTTTTCTGCTTTCCTGTAAATATCATCAGCAGTACTAATATCAGAATCAGGTGAATACCTTGCATATTCACATTTCTTTATTACTTCCTGGAGTTCTTCAAGTATATCTTTTGCCAGC
>DOZA01000389.1 GCA_003518245.1 Bacteroidales bacterium
AGAATTTAGTCGGACAATAGTGAATAAAAATCATATTATCGCTTTGATTGTGATAATTGTGAATTTGTTTCTTTTCACTACATGCAGTAATAATAATAGCAGAAATAAATCGGATTCAGAATCCGGCTTTATTGATTCCTCTGCAAATTCAATTGAAACTTACCGGGTCACCTGGTGGAATTTACCGATCTCTTTTGGATTATCCGGTAACTGGTCCCGTGCAATGTATGGTATTATTAATATCGACAATGGTGAACTGGCTTTAAGGCATGCTATTATGGAAGGAAGGCCATTGGGGGATTACCGATTGCCATACTGGCCCTTAACCAGCTTTGTATCTATTTATAGCAATTCGGCAGAGCTGGCACATAAAAGTTCTGTCAGTTTCTCAGCAGATGGAAAGAAGGAAGAATTTCCTTTTCGTTGCGGAGACCCAAAATACAGGGGAAGTGACGCTAAGTTGAATAATCGAATGAAAAGAATTGATGAAGGTTTTGAGCTTGCCCGATTCAGTGAATCCGACATACTTAAAGTAACTAATAAAGGCAGTGAATCACCCGTTTTAATGGAACACCACTTTGTAGTTAACAAAGGCAGTCTTGATATTCCCGTCATTATTAAAGCCACTAACCAGAGTAAGCAAATAATTAAGGACCTGGTTGTTGAGGTTTCTTATGCACAGGATTTCAACTGGAGTAATTTTGGTGTAAATCACTCTCAGAAATATCAGGAAATAAAGGCTCCGGCCAAAGGTGAAGCAGACTCATTCTTTGCGTTTTCTTCCGGAATGGAACGTGGCTATGAATTTCATCAGATTGAAGGGGCTGAATTATCATATAAACTGGATCCGGAGTTTAATACCTGGGAGGTAAGGATAAAGAATGTATCTACCACATTAGAGCCTGGCGAGTCCATTTTGTTTAATTATAATCTTCGCATTATTAAGAAACCGGTTAAGCAAACACGTGAAATGAATATTATTTCCAGGGAAGAATTGGACGTATTAAAATTTGTAAATATTAAACCTGTAGAAATCAAATCTGCTTCTGTCAACCCGGATCAAAGTTTTACTATTCATGATGTATTCAATGATCTTGAAAAACCTAAAGTCAGGGGATTGCATTGTATATCGGGGGCACAGGCACTTGATGATCTGGAAAAGCTAAAAGACTGGGGAGGGAACCTTGCTATCGCAGGCCCTCACACAGGAGGCAATATGGATGAGACCAGGCAAATAATCAAAAGGGGACATGATCTTGGTATTGAAATGCTGATTGCAGGTTCCGGATATTATGCTACAGGTTTACCTCCAAAATTTGATCACCTGTTTTCAGAAAAACTAATGCCCGGGGAATATCCGGATTCCTATGGACAGGACGAAGATCATTCATACTGGTATGCTGTAAAACCCACTCTGGACTTTGAAAATGAATTTGGTAAGCCAATGAGCACTGCAACTATTGAAGAAAAAGTTATTTACTGGAGCCGCTGCTTTGTAGATAAATGGAACAGTACTCTGGCAGATGTTCGCAGCAAAGATCCTGAGGGGAATATCTGGTTTTTCATGCCCACGCCAAATCTGGCCAATATAGATCCTCTGGATTATCATGACCTGTTTTTGAGGGAAGTATCCAGGTTAGGTGATGATCTGACCGTTTTTCCGTTCTATTATGGGGAGGATTATAATCAAATCGAATATATGATGCGCAGGTGGAAAAACGCAGGAGCCCACAGGGTTGTTTTTCTTCCTGGTGCGCCAACCTTTTCAAGGCCAAGCCAGTTCATTCGTGCAGTAACTGCTGCTCGTCGCGGAGGAGATGATGGCGCCTGCGGATTTGCATTTTCAATGAGTGTATACGACCAGTTTGGGTTTATTAGTTTCGATCATGACTGGAGATGGAAATCTCTTATGCTTGCTTCCATGGCAAATTTTCCGACACCTGAGCTGGAAGTATATTCATTATTGGAGAATCCTGCTGAATTGGTTGAAAAATTAGCAGCTTCCGATGTAACTGTAATTTTAGGTGAATCATATAGAGAAGAGTTTTGCGATAAGCTTGAAGTCCTAATTCCCGGCAAGGTTCAGTTGATGGATGGCTTTCCTGAAAAACCGCCACCAGGTGATCAGTTATATGTTATTATTGGGGATAATACAAATTATAACCATAATAAATGGCTAAATGATTTGCAAATACAAGATACAGGTACTGATAAAGGTAGTGTACAGATGATAGATAATATTGTACTAATTAACGGTTCAGATCTGACCGGGCTTCAGAATGCAGAAAAGCTTTTTTTACGATTTGCTGAAATGGCAAAGGTTGAAAGTTTATATAATTAACTGATAATCTTCAAATTTACCTCTTACATATATTCATTTCTGCTGTTTTATATTAACCGGTCCGAGAAGGCCTCCTTTATGTAGCGGGGCATCTTCCATAAACTGGTAAGGCTGTGAGATATAGGTATGGCGTTCTTTTTCAGTTAGTTTAGAATCGGCTAACACCCTGTTGTACCATGTATTTGTAACATAGATCTTTAAATCATTCTGACCTTCATTAACAAAATCACTTATCTCAATCTCCCAGGGAGCTGTCCATACAATGCCTGCTTCTTTGCTATTAACAAAAACAGTTGCAATATCAGCAACCTCACCAAGCCCAAGTATTATTGGCTTGCTTTCTTCTTGTTTCTCAAGTGTAAAGCTCTTTTTATAAACTGCTGTTCCTGAATAATACTTAATATCAGGATTTTTATGCTGAGACCAGTCAAACAGTTTTTCAATAACAGTTTCCTCCGGTGCCCCCTGCCCGTCAAAGCTGACAGTCCAATTCTCATTAAGATCTGCCAGTATTATATATAAAGGATTATTTGATCCGGCAGTTCCATTTATATTGCCACCAATCTTACCGGTAAAAACAACGAATACACTTTCTGAGGACTCAAGGTGTAAGGGGATATTAGTTCTTCCTTCTTTCTGTGTGAACGCTATATCTTTGGATATCTCACCGCTAACGGCATTCCATATTGAAGGTCTTAAGCCGGAACAACGAAGGGAAACCGTAAAATCAACTGCTTCGTTTGATGTGTTTGCCAGAAAATAAATGTCGCTTTCTTTTCCTGTCCTGTGACTAAAAACAATTCCTCCTTTTTTACCAATACCAATATTATCAGATCCTGCTGAAGCACAACGAATTTTACTATCAGTGCTAATCCTGACATCCTGTTCGATACCCTTATTATTTAGTACCTCTTCAATACTCAGGCCATCAAATACAAAGCCTTTGCCATATTCACCCATTAAAAGGGTTTCACCATCAACATTTCCCCAGACTTTGGTGGCAATCTTTCTCACCATATCATCGCTAACCGGATAATTTTCTAGCGAAGGAGATTTTTCAGGCTTAGGTCCGATGACTGTTGCTCCCCGGGAAACCAGTGATTCAATTGCTTTGGCAACTTCAGGCAACATGGTTGTTTGATCCGGTAAAACCAGAACAGCGAAAGCGGGTCCATCCTTTACTACTATTCTGCCATCTTGAACAGTGCAACGGTTTATCAATACATCCGAATTTATAAAATCAAACTCATATCCATCAGGCAGTTCAGGATCAGTTGGTCCTTCCATCATCGGAGCATTTTCACCTGTATAATATGCAACATCTACCACAGGCAGTCCTGCTTTCAGTAGAACAGAACTACGCCGGGTATAATCGATAAATCCCGTAGATTGTTCAAACCATGTATTATGCCTGTTGAAATCAGTACCAAACCACTGGATTATCCCCGGCTTGCGTTCGGCCGGTTGATGAATGTAAACATGCAGGATTAGATGGTTTACTCCTACCCCGTAAACCCAGTCGCACCATTTCTTGATCGAAGCAGGACTGTCAGTGAAATTCTGGCCCGATGTAAACGATTCGGCGTAGATGCTCCTTTTCCCATAAATATGTGCAGAACTTACTGCTGCCCTGCATTCAATATTATCACTTACTCCACCTATCCAGAATTCACCACCAACCTGGTCGGTCTGACTGCCATAAAGAAGAAAATCTGATGGGAAACCCCAGTGTCCGTAATTCTCAAGCCAGAGCGTCAGATCATTCCTGTTGCAGATCTCTCTTAATCCCCCTACATATTCATACGCTATACCTTCAACTATCATACGCCTCATATCCCATAGGAACCGGTCCGAAACATCAGGACTATCAACCACTCTCCCTGTCAAAACAGGCATAAACCGTTCAGTCGAATATCCGAACCTTGCTTCAAACTTTTCGGTAAAACCATCTGTCCAGTTCTGTGGTCCGGTCTCATAGCTGTCGGCGATGATATATTTGAGTGCTTTTCTCGCCTCTGCGGGAGTCCTTCTCAGGAACTCACCTACCATTCCGTCAAATAGACTCTCCACATGAACCCTAGCCATCTTATCTACTTCAAGGCCACGACTCTCCGGACTACTGGGAGCATTTTGAGTACCAATCGGAATCATACCCATCCGTAACACAACCCAGTTACCATCAGGAGTATTCCATTAAAATCGCCCTTCTTCATCCATTTTTTCACTCAGATCAACAACATTGCCTGATATTACAACAGAACCTTCGGCAGGTGGTGATTGCTCCGGCCAGAAGTATGCATCCCATGCAGGTGTAGTTGACGGATCTGTCTCTCCCAGTTGCTTTCGCACATATCCTCCAAGAACAGCCCGACGACTAACTGACAATTCTGAGAACCTGACAGTTTTATTCACCTTGAATACCAGGCGCAGATATTTCGCCTTGCTCTCATTGAAAGGAATAAGAATGGCATCTTTGTTTTTTGCACCCTGGTGGCCACGTTGCTCTGTGAAATAGCCGATCTGTTTGTATGACATACCGTCATCTGAGCTTTCTATCCTGCAACTCAACTTGTAATTTACATCCAGAGGTTTGATACTGATGCTTTGAGTCCCGGTCTTATTCTCTGTTATTTCAGTAACTTCAAGATCAATGATCAGATCTTTGTCCCTCTCGAAAAACGTAAAAGTCTCTTCTGAGCCATCAACAAGCTTATACAATTCCTCAATATTCTCTGAGCTAAGTACCACCCTACTCATATCAAGATCATCAGCCTCAGTTTCAGGCTGCCTGAAGGCTATAAGCCTTACATCCTGGAAATCCCTTTCAGTAAATTTCGGTCCGGTCTGTACCGGCCTTGAACCTCCTGCCATTGGATAAGTAGTCACCTCGGGGGCAGGTATTATCTGATCAACCTTTCGGCCACCGGAAATAATCGTTTCGCTATGTGCCAGATAACGCATCGACTGGGATGGTTTCATCCAGGGTCCACCTGACTGAGACCATCCTGGTGAATTAAAGAAACCTATCTCAACACCACAGCGATCAGCTTCCTTGACAGCCCACTGAACAGCTTCCCACCAGGCATCACTCATGAATTTCGCCTCTCCAAGCGGGGTCATGTTTCTTACATCGGAGGTTTTTCTCTCCGACTCAGGTTTGTAATTAACGTGAGTTCGACATAATTTCAACAAGCTATTGCCAATGATTGATCG
>DOZA01000180.1 GCA_003518245.1 Bacteroidales bacterium
ATTATCAGTTTATTTATGAATTATCTTTCCCGCAGGCATGAACAACAGGCTGATAAGTATGCCGCTAATATCTATAATCATACCTACCTCGTTTCAGCCCTTATAAAGCTATCTGTAAAAAATCTTAGCAACCTTAATCCTCACCCTACCTATGTTTTTGTTTATTATTCACATCCTCCATTGCTTCAAAGGATTAATAATTCAGAGGAAGAGAAAAATAAATAAAATTCATAATCAATATAATGCGTTCAGGTTTCTGGTGAACAATCTGTTTTCCTGTGTGTTTAGCCTGATAATATATTGATATTAATAAATTTACTATATTTAAAATATAAATAAACCTCTCTAATTATGACTGACCAGAATCGCAATTCAAGAAGGGAATTCCTGAAGAAAATGGCTGCTGCAGCTGCCGTGGCAACTATTACCGGTACATATGATCTCTTATCAGCCTATCCTGCAGACAGCAGAAACGGAGCAATGCCGCTCCGTAAACTTGGAAAGACAGGCCATAAAGTAGGCATATACAGCCTGGGCGGTCAGGCTACTATTGAGACCCCTGGAAAAGAGGAGATGGCGGTTGAGCTGGTTAACAAAGCATTAGACCTTGGCATAAATTATATAGATACGGCTGCAGCATATGGCAGGTCCACTGAAACATTGTCAAGAAGGGATGCAATGGGCACATCGGAAAAGAATATAGGCCAGGTAATGAAAACCAGGAGAAAGGAGGTGTTCCTTGCATCCAAAACTCATGATCGTACATATGATGGCTCAATGAAACTCCTTGATAAGAGCCTGATGAACCTGCAGACTGATCACCTCGATCTGTGGCAGGTGCATAATTTAAGAGCCAGTGAAAAAGGAAACCTTGATGCTTATTTTGCTGAAGATGGTGTTATAAAAGCAATGGAAAAAGCAAGGGATGAAAAAATGGTGAAAAATATTGGAATAACAGGCCACGAAGATCCTGAAATACTGAAAATGATGGCCGAAAGATATGATTTTGACAACGTCCTGGTCGCAATTAATGCAGCCGATAAACATTATAATTCTATGATCGAAAAATTCCTCCCTGTGGCCGTTGAGAGGAAGATGGGTATAGTGGGTATGAAAATACCTGCCAGGGATCGAATATTCGATTTTGGCGGCATAATTAACATGAAAGAAGCCATGGATTATGTTATGTCATTACCCGTCAGTACTGTAATTATTGGTATTGACAGGATTTCCGAACTGGAGGAAAATATGAAGATAGCACGTGAATTCAAACAACTATCAGCCGATGAGCTGCTTGCTATCGAAGATAAGGCTAAACCACATTACGAACACCTGCAGTTTTTCAAGGATGGAATAGGGAAGTGGCCGGCAGAATGGTAGATCCTGGTGTACTGGGTACTGTGCCATTAGCTCCAGACACTAAGGTCTGAATATACGATTTGCTCAGCCAGGGTTTTTCTTAGTGATTCTTCCTTCACCAATAAAAACGAGTGATTTTAGTTATATGATTTTTATTTCTTAAGGTTTAGAAATTTAGTACATAATTGAAGATCACTCCGACAATTACTATTCCGATCGCCACAACTCCAATAAATACACCAATGAGTTGCCACTTCAAGACTTTCTTGAGTATAATGATCTCCGGAAGTGACAAACCAATTACGGACATCATAAAAGCCAGCGCTGTTCCTAAGGTCACACCCTTCTCAATCAGGACACTGACAATGGGTATGATCCCTGCCGCATTAGAGTAGAGAGGGATGCCCACAAGAATAGCCAAAGGCACTGAATACCAGTTCTGGCTGCCAAGTGCCCCTGCCAGATATTCGTCAGGGACAAAACCATGTGCTCCAGCACCTACGGCAATACCAATAAGGATGTATATCCAAATTTTGCCCACGATCTCCCTGACAACTACACCACCTGAGGAAATCCTCTGGTTGAAGGTCAGTGAATTATCCTGTTCGAGCGTTTGTTTTGCATGGGTTTCATATACCCAATCAGCTACATACCTTTTCAGATTCAGTTTTTCAAGGATAAAACCAGCCATAATAGCAATGCTAAGACCTGTCAGCACATATATCAGGGCAACTTTCCATCCAAACAATCCGATAAGCAGTACCAACGCCACTTCATTGATCATAGGAGCAGCAATCAGAAAAGAAAAAGTAACTCCCAACGGTATTCCTGCTTCAACAAAACCCAAAAACAAGGGGATAGCAGAACATGAGCAGAAGGGTGTCAAGATCCCCAATACGGATGCTAACACATTGCCAACAAATAATGGTTTCCCTTCCAACGCTTTTCGCGTCTTCTCCGGTGAGAAATAAGTCCTGATAACACCTACAATAAAAATGATCAATACCAACAACATCATCACTTTAGGAACTTCGTAGATAAAAAACCTGATGGTTTCAGTCAGGTGCTTTCCGGGAGTCATTTGGAACACTCTGAATATAATAAAATCTGCCATTTCCTGCATATATTTATATACAATAATCCAGACTGGGATCAGAAGAAGGATGATGATTATTTTGTTTTTCACTCTACTCATAATTGCAATTTATTTCGTAGATCAACGAACTTTCACACTAATAATTTTAAAACCAAACCGCTATTATATAATATACTCCGATGCTAATAAACAGGACGGCAACTGCTTTTCTGAACCAAAATTCAAAGTATTTAATCCTTTTATAAAGATTTCCCATTCCTGATATGATATAGGCAATCACCCACGCAAACATAATTACAGGTACGCCTGTTGCAATGGCAAAAATCACTGGCAGGTGAAGTCCCGATGTGGATACTGTCATTGGTATTAACATACCAAAAAACAGCACCCCGCTATACGGACAAAAAGCAAGAGCAGAGACGAAAGGGATGGAAGAATTTGAATATAAATTATTGAGAAATTCTTCCATGCACTAGAGCATCTTATCGATATTACTCTTCAGAGTTTCGTGGAACTTGACGGAATTGGTCCGGGCATTCATAAATCCTTTATTGGTCAGGTTCACCACCTGGTCTCCCTTGACCAGCAATAAAGTTTGTCCGGAAACCTTGAGTTGTTCTGCCATCTTCTTTCCGTTTTCCTCTTCCAAATTCAGATAAGTAAAGGCAATGTTTCCGTCCTTAACCTGATCGGCATAAAACATCTCCAAGGCAGCTTTTGTTTCTGTCTCTACTGCATTGCATGTCGCACACCGTTTTAGTGAAATGGAAGTAATAGACCTGAAGTTCATCGTTATCAGCAACAGCCGACTGCACCTCTTGTGAAGATTGTGCATTACAGGCAAATAGCATAACTGTCATTAACAACATGAAGGTTAATTTAAATATTTTCATATGTTTGCATATTTTGGGTTAACAAATCTTTGATTTTAACAACTTTTGGAACTTGCCCTGATAAAACTACCTTCTCATCAATCACCAGGGCAGGAGTACGCATAACAGCATATTCCATGATCCTCTGAATATCTTCCACCTTTACCACGTTAGCATCAAGATTCAATTCTTCTACTGCTTTTCGTGTGATCTTTTCCAGTGATTTGCATCTTGCACATCCAGTACCTAAAATTTTTATTTCCATTATACTTTATTCGTTATTCGCAAAACTACGAACATATTAAACAAAAAAATTATTATTTAAGGAAGCTGGCAAACATTTTTTTTGCCAGTTTCCAATTCTCCTGGTTCAAGCAATATTTAATTTTTGGTGCTTCAATTTCGCCTTGTATCAAACCCGCATCTTTTAACTCTTTTAAATGCTGTGACAGGGTGGATTTTGCAATGGGAAGCACTTCCGTAAGATCGCCACTGTAACAACAAGACTGTCTGGACAGCAACTCTAGAACATACATCCTGATGGGATGTCCCATTGCTTTAGCAAATCGTGCGATGGTCTTTTGATCTTCTGTGAGTACTTCTTCTTTTTTCATTCCGTTCGCAATATACCGAACAAAAGTATATGCTTTATTTCATTAATCAAAAAGAATTGTAACAAAATTCAATTCAAATCTAACAAATAATTCTTGTTGTATATATACGTTATGAATTTTTATGACGTATATTTGCGTCATAATAATTAATATGATTATGGTTAAGTCGAAAACAGAATTGTTTGAGCCTGAAACACAGCACTTCGCCGAACTTTTTAAAGCATTGGCACATCCTGCACGAATAGCCATTTTAAAATATCTGGCTGAAACAAAAATGTGTATTACCGGAGATATTTCAGAAGAACTACCCCTGAGCAGGTCAACGGTGAACCAGCACCTTGCAGAACTGAAGAAAGCAGGGCTGATCCAAGGACACATAGAGGGTAACAATACAAAATATTGTCTGAACCCTGAAGGTATGAACCACTTCAAAAATCTCTTTTCTGACCTGTTTGTTCAATTGGAGATACCTGAAAATATTAAATGCTAAATGTCATTATATGAAAATCCTAATCTTATGTACTGGAAATAGTTGCCGTAGCCAGATGGCTGAAGGATTCCTGAAATCATTTAATGAAAATTTGGATGTATACAGTGCCGGAACATCTCCTGCCAGGAAAATACATCCAAAAGCGATCCTGGTGATGGCAGAAGAAGGAATTGATTTAAGTTTCCACAAACCTAAGTTGGTGGATGAATTCCTGAAAGATTCGTTTGATTATGTGACAACAGTATGTGGCGATGCAAAAGAGAACTGTCCGGTATTCTCAGGAAATGTTAAAAAGCGACTCCACATTGGGTTTGAAGACCCTGCAAAAGCAACAGGATCAGAAGAAGAGATACTTCAGAAATTTCGAAGGGTCAGGGAGGAAATTAAAGAGGGATTTTATTCATTTTATAAAGAAAAATTACAGAACTAATGGCATCAAACAGAAAAAGACTTTCCTTCTTAGACAGGTATCTTACCATCTGGATATTTGCAGCCATGCTGATCGGTGTCCTGGCGGGTCATTTCTTTCCCCAAATCGCAGGGTTCTGGAATGGAATGAGTAGGGGAGCAACGAATATACCCATAGCCATAGGATTAATAGTAATGATGTACCCGCCCCTTGCGAAAGTAAGGTATGAAGAGCTGAAGGATGTTTTTCGTAATCGGAAAGTTTTGGCACTCTCACTGGTCCAGAACTGGATTATTGGTCCGGTTCTGATGTTCGTATTAG
The DNA here is from genome assembly GCA_003518245.1 of Bacteroidales bacterium. Taxonomy (GTDB): domain Bacteria; phylum Bacteroidota; class Bacteroidia; order Bacteroidales; family VadinHA17; genus UBA9300. The sequence goes on from DOZA01000180.1 coordinate 5,162, forward strand.
CCATCGTTTTTCTGCGTGATTATCCGCATTATATGGCAGGATTGATCCTTATCGGACTGGCAAGATGTATTGCAATGGTGATTGTCTGGAACGACCTTGCCAAAGGAGATAACGAATATGCTGCTGGTTTAGTGGCCTTCAACTCAATCTTTCAGGTTCTGTTCTTCTCATTGTATGCTTATGTCTTTATTACATTGCTTCCGAAATGGTTCGGACTGGAATCATTCGTGGTGGATATCACCATCGGGGAGATTGCTAAAAGTGTCTTTATTTATTTGGGGATTCCTTTCATAGCGGGATTTCTGACCAGATACATTTTTATTAGGATAAAGAATAAAGAGTGGTATCACAATAAATTTATTCCCAAGATCAGTCCTCT
>DOZA01000244.1 GCA_003518245.1 Bacteroidales bacterium
CCTGTGATCCTGTATTTCCTTTACACTTCCGGCAAATACCGTAGTGTCATGAGTCTGTAATACTTTATTATCCAGTGCAGGGGAAAAATACACCAGGGTGAGAGCAATAAATACAACCAGCGCTACAACGTGTGGTAAATACTTATTGCTTGCAGGTAATAGTGACATATTAACTGTGTTGATATTAATGTATATTTGTAATTGTACAAAAATAACTTTTTTAATTTAATACCTGTCTTGGGACTTATTCAGCGACAGACTATCAAGGGTACCGCATATTCATTCATGGGGGTGATCCTGGGTTTTATCAACCTTGCTATTCTTTCACCACTGATATTCACCAGTGATCAGATTGGTTTGACCCAGGTGATGATAGCTATTGCAACCATCCTTTCTCAGATTGGAAGCTTGGGATTTAATAATGTCACCAACAGGTTATTCCCTTATTTCAGATCATCAGGTGAGGGGCATAATGGTTACCTCTCGCTGGCCTTTCTTATTACGGTCACAGGTTTTATTATATGCCTGATAGGATTGGTTCTTTATATGCCATCATTCATAGAGAGCAACCAGGAAAAATCGGAGCTCCTTTCTGACTATGCCTGGTATATACCTGTACTGGTAGGATTCATAATGCTCTTCTCTGTGCTGGATAATTATTGCAAGGTGCTGTTTAATGCTGTCCTGGGTACATTACTGCATGATTTTGTGTTAAGATTAATAATACTGCTCCTGGTGTTATCATTTTATTTCGGGTTTATTGATTTCAGTACATATGTATTACTGTTTGTAATAGCCCAGGCTATACCAGCACTTATAATCATTATTTACCTGCTCTACAGGGGGGAGTTCAGATTTACAGGATTCAGGGGTTTCATAACGCCTGATCTGAGAAGGCAGATGCTTAGCCTTTCAGTTTTTGGAATAATAGCAGGGTTGAGCAGTATTGCCCTGACAAGTATTGATAAATACATGGTTAATAGTTTTGAAGGACTGGGTGATGCAGGTATATATTCCATTGCAGTTTATTTTGCCACACTGATTCTGATTCCTGCACGCTCCCTTGGTAAGATCGCTGTACCGATAGTATCTGAGGCCTGGAAATCGGATGACAGAAAGGTAATTCAGGAAGTTTATTATAAAAGCAGTATAAACCAGCTGCTTATAGGCCTGCTGATATACGTTGGTATATTAGCTAATATGAACAATATTTTCAGAATATTACCACCGGAATATGCAAAAGGTGAGATGGTTATCATATTTTTCGGATTGGCAAATCTTGTAAGCGCATCGGCAGGGGCTTGTAAGATAATACTTTCAACCTCTTCTCATTACAGGTATCAGACTTACCTAATGATAGTATTTATAATTGTTGTTATTGCAAGTAACATGGTATTAATACCGGCTATGGGTATTACCGGTGCTGCTATTGCAGCATTAATATCAATGGTTATATATACAGGCCTTACAGTAATAGCTCTTTGGCAGTTCTTCGGGTTATGGCCATTTTTGTTCAAGCATCTTATTGCTATTATCAGTACAATCATTATTTATCTTCTGGCAAGCTTAATACCAGAAATGTCACTAATAATTGATATACTGATAAGAAGTATGGTAATAGTTCTTGCTTTCGGAGCGGTGGTAATGCTCTTTGATATGTCTGAAGATTTAAAGGCTATGCTGAATAATCTTAGGAAGAAAATCAGTAAGCATTAATGATCAGGAAGTATAATCACTTATCAGATGAACCTTAGAAGGATGCACAAGGAAACAGTTTCTGACATTGTTATAAGGAGTTTAATAATAGTTTTCTTATTTACCCTGTCAATATTAATGCTGGGAATTTCTGAAGATGCTACCAGAGTATTTAAAAACGTAGTTAATTTTTTTAGTGTGAAGAGTTAAACTCTTAAAGCATATACCGCGTAATATCTTGGATAAAAATTTCGTAATATTGGTCTTATCCCTATTTCAGAAGATGGACTTGTCCACTTTTCACTTTCAATTATTTTCCATCCCGCTTTTTCAAGCAACCAGTCAAATTGCCAGTCTTCAAATTCATGATAATGTCTGTCCCAGGAATCCTCCTCATTTCTGTAAGCCTTACTGAACCACAGTCTGAGAGGTACTGTTGCTATCAACCTGTCTGCAGGAAGATTTCGCAGGAGAACAAATGGAGATAAAAGGTGTTCAAGTATTTCGATAGCCGTTATTATATCATATTTGCCATATCTCTCTTGAAAATCAGTTTCAAGATCAAGGTCTTCTCCTTTTGTATTAGCTACTTTATAACCTTTCTCAGATAGTTGAATGCTAAAATCGTTACTTGTTCCCAGGTCAAGAATTTTATCATCTATATCAATATATCGGGTGCAAAAATTCAGTGTATTTATAAATCTTTTTTCAAGTGCTTTTAATTTCATGATAATGACCGGTATAAGTTTATTAGTTGTTGAGCGTCTTTATCCCAGTTGTATTCTTTATTAATCCATGCCCTGGCAGGATTGGTCTTTGTTTTTTTCTCAGCAGATGCATACCGGATTAGCAGATCTGCCAGTTGACCGGTATTATTATACTGATAAATATAACCTGCCGATGTTTCTTTTATTATTCTTGCCAGGGGAACGCAATCAGAGGCCAGTATCAGGAGTCCGGCATACATGTAATGGAACAATTTGTGAGGCACTGTGGTATCAGTATGTTCACTCTTGATATGAGGAATAACGGCAATGTCAGCCTTATTTACCAGTTCAAATACACTTTCTTGCTCCTGCCATCCCATAAATTTTACAATATGGTCCAATTTAAGATCAGCACTCATCTTTTTGAGTTTTTCCATATAACTACCTTTACCTATTATCCAGAATTCAAGATCCCTGGCTGCCGTATCAATATGAGAAATAGCCTTCAGAACAAACTGGATGCCCCTGTGGAAAGTAATACCACCTTCGTATATAATCACTTTTTTACCCCCTGTTTTTTCTTTGTCATTCTCAATTATCCTATGTTCATTAATATTAAGGGTGTTTGATACAATTATGATCTTATTCCCTGGAATCTGAAGATTTAATAACCTTTCTTTTGCTTCTTCCACCACAACTATTATTTTATCAGCCCGGGGCAAATATTTCCTTTCATAATTTTTCCATTGTGGTATACTACACAAAATCTTCCCTGTAAATGTTTTAGTATGAAGTGATACATCCAAAAGTGCAGGCCAGTTTTCATGCAGGTCAAGGACAACTTTAAAATCATAGATCTTTCTGAGTTGTAATACCGGTTTTATAAGTGGTAGATCATGAATATGGACCACATCGAAGTTATGGGCCTTCAGAACCTTTCTGATCCTGGCTTTCCAGTAGGAGAAATATACTGGTACTTTAAGGGCAGCGACACTGCTTTTTCTTATCAGTACAGAGGGGAAGACCCTGTGTATTGTGGCAGTCTTATATGAATCGTTTTTCAAGGCTCCGGATATGCCGGTACAAAGAATATGAATATCATGTCCTTCATCAAGTAGAGTGTCAATCTCATTCTCAACCCTTTTATCAGGAGGGAACGATGACTCAAGTGTCATTAAAATTTTCATAGGACATTAAGAATATTAACAAATTGCAGTTAAAGATATCTAAAGCCTTCCAATTTCATATGTTAACATGGCTGTTAATGACTTTCGACTATACTTCTCAGGTGCCTTATAACTTATTTTATTGATTTTACCTGATGACAGGAAATCATAAATACCATTTATGTCATGCTTATTGAATGTCTTTCCTGCTCCACATTCGTTTATGATCTTTGCTGCTTCTCCATCTTCCGGTCCTATAGCAAGTATCGGTGTCTCAGTTCTGAGGTACTCAAATAATTTACCTGTGATTATAATCCTGTTTTCTTTATGATCAGGGATGATAAGAACCAGGGCAGAGGAGGTGAGCATAGCTGTTAGCGCTTCCCTGTGACACCTGTATGAGAGGTAATAAAATGAATGTTCAGGCACCACAGACTTTATCTTTCTCTTTATTCCACGGGTACATTCTCCAACGAATCTGAATTGATATTCATTTCCTTTTTCCGTAAGCTGTTGGAGCGATTCTATCAATGTGTCTACAGGGTATTGTTCTGATAGTGATCCAACATAAGTTATGGTTAACATATCAGGCGGATTCTTTTTCAATGATCTGAAATCTTCCTCATCATAACCATTTGTAATAACAGAGAATTTTTCCTCTGCTTCCGGCATCTTACTAGAGATAAGATCTGAAAGTTTATTCCCGACTGTGATTATACGATCCGATTTCTTAAGTACTTTTTTCTCCAGATTGCAGTCATATCTCCTGGCAGGCCATGTACTAAAGAACTTATTATAATAATATATATCAGTCCAGGGATCTCTGAGGTCGCAGATCCATTTAACAGACGGAAATATTTTCTTTAGTTTTAGTCCTATTAGCTGTGTTGAATGTGGAGGACTTGTTGTAATTATATACTCTATCCCTTCTTCCTGTATCAATTCGGATGCTTTTTTTATTGCGTACCTGTTCCATCCTCTCCTGGGATCAGGAATGAAGAAATTACCCCTTATGAATCTTGCTATCCTGTTGCTTATACTGTTATTAATGGTATTACTCCCGGCCATCACCTTTCCATTGGGTTTACCTGCTTTACCCAGCCTGAAATAATTAAGGGCTTTTGTTTTATGAACCTTGAGTGAAGGGTTTATCTCTTTTTTGAGGCTTTCATCGAAAGCAGGATACTGTGCGTAATCGGGATCAACGGTCAACACAATGGGTTCCCATCCGTATTCTGGTAAATATTTGGCAAATTTAAGCCATCGCTGTACGCCTGCTCCACCACATGGCGGCCAGTAATATGTTATGATCAGTATTTTTTTATTTGATGGCATTGAAACCGAATAAAGATATGAGATTTAAGATTAACGATTTTAGATTTAAGAAGGTCAAATCATAATTCATAATTCATAATTAATCTTTGTCGAGTTTCCGCAGAAAACTACTCATATCAACCTTTTCGCTTATAATACTCCTAAGCTTATTTATTTTAACTCTTTCCTGTTGCATGCTGTCACGGTACCTGATGGTAACAGTATTGTCTTGAGTGGTCTGATGATCTACCGTAATACAGTAAGGAGTACCGATAGCATCCTGTCTGCGGTATCTCCTTCCTATAGAATCTTTTTCTTCATACTGGCAATTGAAATCATATTTAAGGTCGTTCATTATCCTTCTTGATATTTCCGGAAGGCCATCTTTTTTAACCAGTGGCAGTATGGCAAGTTTTACAGGAGCAAGTACCGGTGGCAGTTTGAGGACCACCCTTGTATCGAGTGATCCATCTTCTTTTTTGATTTCTTCTTCATGGTATGCTGCAGATATTATCAGGAGGAATGTCCTGTCAAGGCCCAGTGATGTCTCCACAACATACGGGACAAATGACTTATTTGTTTCAGGGTCAAAATATTGTAATTTTTTACCACTTAGTTTCTGGTGCTGGCCCAGGTCAAAATCTGTACGCGAATGTATGCCCTCAACCTCCCTGAAACCGAAGGGAAAGTTAAATTCTATATCGGTGGCGACACTGGCATAATGTGCCAGTTTTTCGTGGTCATAAAAGCGATAGCTCTCATCACCAAAACCAAGGGCTTTATGCCATTTCATCCTGACATTTTTCCAGTGTTCAAACCATTCTTTTTCGGTTCCGGGTTTAATAAAGTACTGCATCTCCATCTGTTCAAATTCCCGCATGCGGAAAATAAACTGTCGTGCAACTATTTCATTTCTGAATGCTTTACCAATCTGTGCTATACCGAATGGCAGTTTCATCCTGCCTGTTTTTTGTACATTTATGTAATTAACGAATATACCCTGGGCTGTTTCTGGGCGCAGGTAAATTTTCATTGCTCCATTCGCAGTAGATCCCATTTCTGTTGCAAACATAAGATTGAACTGTCTTACATCAGTCCAGTTCCTTGTGCCGGATACAGGACATGCTATTTCATAATCCAGGATTATCTGTCTCAGGTCTTCAAGATCATTCTCTTTCATTGCTTTAACGAACCTCTCGTTCAATATATTGATCTTCTCCTGGTTTACCATAACCCTGGGATTAGTCTCCCGGTACATTTTCTCATCAAAGGTATCACCAAACTTTTTTTTTGCCTTATCTATTTCTTTATTGATTTTAGCTTCTATTTTCTCGATGTATTCTTCGATAAGGTCATCGGCACGGTACCTTTTCTTAGAATCTTTATTATCGATCAATGGATCATTAAATGTATCAATATGACCTGAGGCTTTCCATGTTTTTGGGTGCATGAAGATAGCTGAATCAAGACCCACAATATTCTCATTGAGTAATATCATGCTATCCCACCAGTATGTTTTGATATTATTCTTAAGCTCAGTCCCATTCTGCCCATAATCATATACTGCACTAAGCCCGTCATATATCTCACTCGACTGGAAAATGAACCCGTATTCTTTACAATGTGCTATCAGGTTTTTGAAAACATCTTCTTTTGCCATTCTTTCTGTTTTTCAATATGTCAGGCAAAAGTAATCCAAAAACTTTGCTTTTACAATTTGATTTTAAAGCTTAGCGGTATTGCCTATATTTGTATATTGAATCATTATTTCACTTTTTATACGTGATGGTAAAACAGATTGATTTCCTGGTTATAGGATCGGGTATTGCGGGTTTATCTTTTGCGATAAAAGCTGCAGAGAAAGGCAGCGTATGTATTATCTCAAAAGTCAGTATAGATGAAACGAATACAAAATATGCTCAGGGAGGTATTGCTTCGGTAATGTATCATCCTGACAGTGTGGATAAACATGTTGAGGATACGATAACAGCAGGTCATGGCTTCTGTGATGAAGAAGTAGTACGTATGGTTGTCTCTGAAGCTCCTGTAAGGATCAGGGAGATGATATCAATGGGAGTAAACTTTGACCGTAAGAGTGATGGAAGTTATGATCTTGCAAGGGAAGGAGGACATACTGAACACAGGATTTTGCATCATAAGGATAATACGGGTGAGATAATACAGAGGGCACTGATAGCTAAGGTAAGGAAGAACCCGAGAATAAAGGTTTATGAAAACCATTTTGCTGTTGATCTTATTACACAGCATCACCTGGGAGAGATGGTTAAAAGAAACAGGAAGGATATCAGGTGTTTTGGTGCATATGTACTGGATACAAATACCAATGAGGTAAAAACAGTGCTGTCAAAAGTTACTGTTCTTGCAACCGGGGGTATTGGAAACCTGTATCAGACCACTACCAACCCTGTTATTGCAACTGGTGATGGAATAGCTATGGCATACAGGGCCAAAGGTGTAATAGAGAATATGGAATTTATACAGTTTCACCCTACATCGCTTTACAACCCCGGGGAAAGACCCTCATACCTTATTACCGAGGCTTTGAGAGGATTTGGAGCTATACTCCGAAATGCGGCGGGAGAGAAGTTCATGAAAAGGTATGATCACCGGGGCTCACTGGCACCACGTGATATAGTGGCCAGGGCTATTGATACGGAGATGAAAGTACGTGGAGATGATTTTGTTTACCTTGATAGTACTCACCTGGATGCGGATGAGCTTGTTGAAAATTTTCCCAATATAACAAGGAAATGCCTCAGCCTGGAGATTAATATTACCAGGGATATGATACCTGTGGTTCCTGCTGCACATTACCTCTGTGGTGGTGTTAAGGTTAATATGGACGGCCAAAGCTCAATAATTAACCTTTATGCTGTCGGGGAGGTATCATCCACAGGCTTGCATGGTGCCAACAGGCTGGCATCTAACTCACTGCTGGAAGCTGTTGTTTATGCTCACAGGGCAGCAGTACATTCAGGCAGGCTGATAGATAAGATAGAGCATAACCTTAAGGTGCCTGAATGGAGCATTGAAGGAACAAGCCATCCCGAAGAAATGGTGCTAGTTACACAAAACTATAAGGAAGTACAGATAATCCTCAGTAATTATGTCGGAATAGTAAGATCAGACCTTCGTCTGGAGAGAGCTCACAGGCGACTTGAAATTATATATGATGAAACAGAGGAATTATATAAGAAATCAATTTTGAGCCGCCGACTATGTGAACTGAGGAACCTCATAAACGTGGGCTACCTGGTGATAAAAATGGCTCATGAAAGACACGAAAGCCTGGGCTTACATTATACAATTGATTATCCAAAAAGAAGGGGGTCGGAGTTTTAACTTAAAATCTAACATATGTTTTTTGAATCAGCTCTTAAAGGGAAAAATTCTTTCTGGCGATATCTGTTGATGTTTTTCATAGTATTTTTTGTAACGAACACCATCGGGGCACTGCCTCTTATTGTCACGGTAATTATAAAGGGAGTAAGTAATCCTGAAATACTTGATGCATCACCTGAAAATTTAATGAACCTTTCAACATATGGCATTGATTCAAATACAGGCCTCATCCTTATGTTATTCCCTTTCATTATTGGTTTACTAACACTTTACCTGCTGGTTAAGCCGCTTCATCACCGAAAATTCATTGACTTATTTAATGGGGGAGGAAAGATCAGGTGGAACAAATTCTTCATGAGCGCCCTGGTATGGCTTATACTTATGGGTATTTACCTGTATATATGCATCAGTAATGATCCTGGCAATTTTACAATCAATAATATTTCAAGCTCATTATTGTGGCTGATAATAATTGCCGTTCTTCTTATACCGTTTCAAACTACTTTCGAGGAATTACTATTCAGGGGTTACCTTATGCAGGGTGCTGGAGCATGGTTCAAAAATAAATGGATCCCTTTACTATTAACATCACTATTATTTGGGCTTATGCATTCATTCAATCCCGAGATTAAAGAATTCGGATTCTGGGTAATGATACCCCAGTATGTAACATTCGGACTTGTATTTGGTTTATTGGCTATTCTTGATAATGGTATTGAACTTGCAATGGGCGCACATGCTGCCAATAATGTATTCCTGTCCATATTAGTAACCCAGAAATCGTCAGCTTTACAGACAGCAGCTCTATATGAGCAGCAAAGGGTTTATCCATGGTCTGAGTTTTTTTCACTTATAATTATATCTGTTCTGTTTATAGTGCTTATGTGGATATTAAACAGGTGGTGCCTTAAAGATATTTTTAAAATGGAATGTGATAATTAGCGCAATTTTTTTGCCTGTGTTGTGTCAAAAGAGTAAAGTCACAGAAAAACCACCCGGTGAGTTTAAATAATGACAGTAGTAACGAAAAAAACCTGGTGCTTGCACTGATCGCAGGTGAGGAGGATGCATACAGGCGGATAATAAATACATACAGAAAACCTGTGCTGCGTTTATGCAATGGTTTCACTGGTTCATCTGAAGATGCTGAAGACCTGGCGCAGGATATTTTTATCGAAGTCTTCAACTCCATTAACAAATTCAAGGCCCGTTCATCACTGTCAACATGGATTTACAGGATTGCTGTAAATAAATCGCTGAATTATATCCGTGACAGAAAGAAGAGGAAGTATGAAATGTACAGCCCCTCCGGGGATATGGATAATGATAGTCATCAGGCAGATTCTCCGGATTACCGTTTAATGCAAAAGGACCATGCTTATGCTTTGCACAATGCTATTGACAGTCTGCCGGCAGCACAGCGCACAGCATTTATATTAAACAAGTATGATGATCTGAAGTATGCTGAAATAGCAGAAATAATGAATACAAGTATATCCTCTGTCGAATCACTTCTTTTCAGGGCGAAGCGAAATCTACAGAAACGTTTACATGATTATTATAGAAAAAATCTTAAATAAAACCGCAAGTTTTTATAAATATGAGTGTCAAAAAAACAGAAGGAGCAAAAAATGGATTGCGAAAAAGTACATAAGGATCTGATCTTTTACATAGAGGGAAGTCTCGATGAGGAAACAATGCGATCTGTCGAAGATCATCTGTCCTCATGTAGCTCCTGTGCCGGGTTTGCTGATATGCTGAGAACCAGCCTTGATATTATTGAAAAGGAGAAAAAGATACCCGAAGACCGGGAGTTCACAGATAAAGTTATAGCAGGTATTAGTGAAGAGAGAAAAACAGGGAAAGTTACTCCACTTGTTGCTATACTTCGTTATGTTGCTGCAGCAGCAGTAATAATTTTTGGTGTCTTTACAGGTATGAATATTGCAAAAGTGGTGTCAGGAACAGGTGATAACGTAACCGGCGCAATGGATGATGAGGTATATATTATCAATGACCTGTACCAGGAGCCAATCGAAAGCTTCTTCTTATTAAAGTATAAGGATGATGAATAAGATATCTGTATACATAATAATCATAATCTTCCTGCTGGTTACCAATATAGCTACAATTGTTACAGTGGTTAGTTTAAATAAGCAGAATAAGGAACAAGATATAGACCCGCCGGTTATAGAGTTGCCAAGAGACAGCAGGGTAGGTTTTTTTCATAACCAGATGGGTATACGTGAGGATCAGTATCCTGCTTTCGATAATTATAATATGCAGTATAATATAGAGGCCAGTCAGATATCACAGAAAATGAGAACCCTTCGTAATCAAATGGTTGAGGAAATGGCATCTGAAAATCCGGATACAAGCGTTCTTGAAAATATAGCCGCTGATTTCGGTAATCTTCACAAAGAGATGAAAATACTGACAATGGAATATTACTTTAACCTGAAGTCAGTATCTGATGATATGCAAAAAGAAAGATTATATCTGTTGTTCAAAGATATGCTTGACCCGGATGGTATAATATACGGAAGAGGAAGAGGTGGCGCAGGTCGCGGACTCGGAAGAGGTCGTTTACAAAGAGTATTACAATAATTAATTATCAATAAATTATAATATCATGAAAAGAAAAATAAGACTTATAGCATTAACTGCACTACTTGTTTTTGCAGGAACACTTGTAAGCAAGGCCCAGTATGGCAGGTTTGCCGTGAACCAGTACAGGCAGCAGCCACTGGGGTATTGCCTTGATATACCCGGTCTCGATGACCAGCAGAAAGAAAGAATTCTTGCTGTAAATGAGGCCCACCGTAAGAAGCTTGACGAGCTGAGGCTTAAAAGGCAGACAGCAGCCACCTTTGAAGAGATGAATGAGATAGGTGCTGCCATGCTCCTTCAGCATAATGAGCATATCAAGCAGGTTAAGGCATTGCTTACCGCGGAGCAGAAAGAATATTTAAATAATACTTATTTCGGAATGGGACCAAGAGGGCTTCGCCAGGTACCTGCTTATGGCAGGGGAGCAGGCAGGGGCTATCGTAATTTTGCACCTGGAAGGGGCTATGGCCGCGGCAGGGGCAGGGCTGCTTATGGTGGCCGCGGATTGGGCCCAGGTGGTGCAGGATATGGCCTGGGTTATGGCCGCGGGTACAGGTACGACCAGGATTGATGATACAAAATATTGCCCGGTAAAGTAATATTGAAATCTTTATTCAGGATGACTGGTCAGTATTATTATAATAAGCTGACCAGTTATTCCTTATATATTCAAGAATATCAAGTATCTCATCAGGATCCAGGGTGGTAAGAAGTTTCAGACGAGTTTCTTTAAAATGTGGCAGTCCTTTGAAATAATTTGAGAGATGCCTTCTCATCTCATAAATAGCCCTGTTCCCCTCCTTATGTTCAATCGACTTATTAAGATGCATGATGGCCAGGTCAATTTTTTCATTAAGGCCAGGGTCGGGCAATATCTCACCTGTCATGAAATAATGCTTTATCTCCCTGAATATCCATGGTCTGCCTACAGTTGCTCGTCCTATCATTATCCCATCCACACCATAGCGGTCAAAAGCATACCTGGCTCTTTCGGGACTGTCAATATCACCATTGCCAATAACGGGAATGCTTATCCTCGGGTTGTTCTTTACTTCACCTATCAGCCTCCAGTCAGCATTCCCCTTATACATCTGAGATCTTGTCCTGCCATGAATAGTGAGTGCAGCAATGCCTACATCCTGGAGCCTTTCTGCTATCTCGACAATATTTTTACTTTCCTCGTCCCATCCGAGACGTGTCTTTACAGTTACAGGTAGCCTTACAGCCTTAACAATGACATCAGTAATTTCGACCATCAGGGGAACATTTTTCATCATGCCGGAACCGGCACCCCTGTTGGCAATTTTTTTTACAGGACATCCGAAATTAATATCAATTAGTTCCGGTCTGGCCGATTCAGCTATCATGGCTGCTTCAACCATCGATTCAACAAGATGGCCGTATATTTGTATACCAATAGGCCTCTCATCATCGTTTATATTAAGCTTTCGAACACTCTTTAAACCGTCCCTGATCAGCCCGTCGGAAGAGATGAATTCAGTATATACAAAATCAGCACCAAAGTTTTTGCATATGCTCCTGAAGGAGGGGTCGGTGATATCCTCCATAGGTGCAAGGAATAATGGCCTGTCGCCCAGATCTGTATTACCTATCTTCACAAACGGGTATATATATTATTGTACCTAATTAATTATCTTCGGTGCAAAATTAACAAAATGACAGATTATTCAGTATTGATACCATTAAGTGCCAGGAAACCCGTTATACAGTTTCTGGTATCGATGCTGGTAATACTTGTTATTTCTATTGCCGGCCTGATTATTACCCTTTTGACGGCATGGTTAATTTTTGATATAGCCCCGGGAGAGACAGATATAAGCCAGTTAAACTTTAGTATAAATCAGGTTAATTATTTAAAATTCCTGCAGGCATTTCAACATATTTCTATGTTTCTGGTCCCATCGCTTGTTATAGCATATCTTATGAAGGGAGACACTACTTCTTTTCTTAAGCTTAAACAAAAGCCGGGGCTGGCATCTGCATTATTGAGTATAATATTTATTGCTTTAATTATTCCACTTAACAGTTATCTTGCCTGGCTGAATGAAGGACTCGATTTGCCAGCATGGCTGGGAGGCCTGGAGCAGTGGATAAGCATGAAAGAATCGCAGGCCGAAAGATTAACTCATCTGCTCATTGATACACCCGGTTTCGGCGTTCTGGTAATAAATATATTTGTTATTGCTGTAATTCCTGCCCTTGGTGAAGAGTTTTTATACCGGGGTGTACTGCAGAATATCTTTAACAAATGGTTTAAATCAGGTAGTCTTGCAGTTTTAATTACTGCAATCATATTCAGCGCTACCCATATGCAGTTTTACGGATTTTTACCCAGGTTCATCCTTGGATTGGGATTTGGTTTTATTTATTTATGGTCTCGTAATATATGGCTCCCTGTGCTGGCTCACCTGACAAATAATATCATTCCTGTTATCCTTTCCTATTTTATTGGATGGGAAAATATCAACAGTACAGCAGATGACTTTTCATCAGGGGATGGTTTAATATCAATAATACCGGCAATTATAGCGGTGTTGATCCTGGTAAGTATACAAAGAATAAGTTTAAGGGAAAATTAATTACTATCTACCTTATGAAGCTCACTTTTTCTGAAAACGTATACAACACCATATTTTTCTGCTTCTGATCTTTTTTCTTCCTCGCTAAGTTTATTTAAGGATTCTTCAACTTCATTCCACAGCTTGACAATCAGATCATCAGCCTGATTCCGGAGCTCATTAATCTTATCGGCATAATCAACAGTCCTTTTGTGAAGGGTTTTCTGATACTGGTAAGCGTCAAGGAAATTTTCAAAATGAACCTTAACGACTGCCATTGTGGGATTAGTTATCGGCGTTCGTCCTATCCTTATCCTTGCTGATTCACCTTCCATGATCTTATTGCCCCAGTGAATAATATCTTTTTCAGAGGTGAGGGCAGGCATTGATGAATGACCATTGACAAATCCAAAAAATTCAGGGGTGTCCTGGCGAAGATCTTTTCTCTGAACAGCCATATTCATTACACGAAGAAAATGATTAATATAGGTTTTTGCCTTCTTCAATAACTCCTGGTAATCCTTATTGCATTCGACCTGTTTATTATATGATTGTCTTTGCAAATGATAATTATGTTTAAAAGAAGGCAGGAAAGCCTGGAGTTTGACATAAGTATTAGATTTATATGCAAGTTTAAAAGGGGGCAGTTCTTTCCCTTTGCTGAGAGCCTGTTCCATGGCTCTGATCCTTGCAGCATCTGTATTTGGTAATCTACGATAGGGCATATTTACAGGCAGGGTGTTGAAAACTTGTTAGTAATATATGCGAATATAGAAAATTTTAAATTAATAACAATAGTATTCGCCGGTGATTTTCAATACTTTTTGAAAAATTACTAAGTTTTTCCGAATTTTGTTATTTACCTGTTGAAAACACGATTGATAGAGTAAGCTTTTTTAATTGCAGTATAATAGCAGTATCTTTATTTGTTAATTTAGTATTAAATAAAAAATTGCAATAATATGTTTAAATCAGAAGTATATGTAAACAGGAGAGACGCTTTACGAAAATCTATGTCAGGTGGTATAGTGATTATTCTTGGGAATGTTGATTCTCCTATGAACTACGCGGCAAATCCTTTTCATTTCAGACAGGACAGTGATTTTCTGTATTTCTTCGGCCTGGATCTTCATGGTCTGGCAGGTGTTATGGATATAGACAGTGGGAGGGATTATATTTTCGGTGATGATGTTGATGTAGATGATATAATCTGGATGGGGCCACAACCCTCAATAAAAGAACTGGCTGCAAAAGCCGGAGTCAAGGAAACATTTCCTGTGAACAATCTTGCCATAATGATTGAAAAAGCAATTTCAGGAGGACGGAAGATACATTTCTTACCTCCATATAGGGGAGAGAACAAAATGACCCTGGGGGCTATCTTGAAGGAGAATCCATGCCAGATGAAGTCAAAGGCTTCTGATGAACTGATCAGGTCAGTGATAGCTCTCCGCTCATATAAGGAACCTTGCGAGATAGAGGAGATTGAGAAAGCAATAGATATTGCTTATGATATGCATACCACAGCTATGCAGATGTGTAAACCGGGAGTTAAGGAGCAGGAGATATTTGGTGCTATAGAAGGGATAGCACTGGCACAGGGCATGGGACCATCATTCCCCATAATACTCAGCATAAATGGTCAGACTCTTCATAATCATAATCATAATAACATACTGACCACAGGGCGCATGATGGTTACTGATGCAGGCGCTGAAACAAATATGCATTATGCTTCGGATATCACACGTACAACTCCCGTGGGAGGAAAATTTGATTCAAGGCAAAAGGAGATTTATGAGATAGTACTTGAAGCAAATATAAGAGCGATACAGAGTGCCGGACCGGGTAAATCAAACAGGGANNGGGTTGTAGCCGGAGGTTTGAAGGCGCTGGGATTAATGAAAGGAGATATAGATGAAGCTGTAGCACAAGGGGCACATGCTTTGTTTATGCCTCATGGCCTTGGTCATATGATGGGTCTTGATGTACATGATATGGAAGGCCTTGGGGAGAACTATGTAGGATATAATGATCAAGTACAAAGAAGTGAACAATTTGGCTTTGCCTTTTTGAGATTTGGTCTTCCGTTTAAGCCGGGCCATGTATTTACAATTGAACCGGGATGCTATTTTATTCCTGAGCTGATGGGTAAATGGAAGTCCGAAAAATTACATACTGAATATATTAACTATGATAAAGCTGAGAAATACCTTGATTTTGGAGGTGTGCGTATAGAAGATGATGTGCTTATTACTGAATCTGGTCATAAAGTGCTGGGCAAACCAATACCAAAGACTGTTGAAGAAGTAGAGGCAATATGCAGTTAATCCATCATTTTCCGCTGCTGTGTAATTCCTTAGCCTTGCCATCTGTTCTGTTTAATATGCCGGGATACCTTCACTGAAAACCCTTACCCTCATATTATCGTTGAGTAATGTGCCACTGGATCCACTGTTACCTATCATGTCATTATTGAGTATGGCCACTATATTCCACTTTTCCCTGCTTGCCATATCAGCCATGTGTGCTGCACCAAACAGACCATGTTCTTCCCCTCCCACAGTGTAATCAACATACTCAACTAACAACCGCCCGCCTGAAACGGGTATACTCTTTTCCATTTCTTTTTTCACCCATGTCCATGCAGCACCTATGCCCTTTTCAGGATCATCCTGCACACTCAGGTTGTGCATGGTATGAACCCCAACCAGTTTATTGATATATAATTCAATATTTTCCTTTGATATCTGACTTACCATATCTGAAATTACAGGATCTCTTTTTATTATTTCCTGTGCAGATGATAACGAGACAGATAATATGCAGCCAAGAAAGATAAGAAATAGATTTTTTATGATAGGAGGTATTAAATATATATCAAATATATCAAGTAATGAGTATATTGTCAGTTCTGCCAGGCGAGATACATAATGATTTAAAATCTTTTAATATTTCTTGAAATGAAAAGAATAAATATGTAATTTTTGGCTATGAGATTAAGAAAAATGATTTTGTTGGTTACACTCTTTAGTATAGGGATGGCATTCCTTGAGAGTTCAGTTGTTATATATCTCAGAGAAATACTTTATCCTGAAGGATTCTCTTTCCCACTTGCAACCTTTACCGGTAAGATTGCTATTACTGAAATATTGAGGGAAATATCTACTATCTTGATGCTTGTGACAATAGCAATAATTGCGGGAAGAACTTTCTCCAGGAGTTTTGCGTGGTTCTTATTCAGTTTTGCTATCTGGGATATTTTTTACTATGTATTCCTGAAGATTCTGATTGGCTGGCCATCATCACTTATTGATTGGGATATACTTTTCCTTATTCCTGTAACGTGGACAGGCCCGGTAATAAGTCCTTTGATAGTTTGTGTCATTATGTTAGGGCTGACTTCGGTAATACTATATTATTCTTATAATGGTGTTAACACAAAACTAAAACCTTTAGAATGGAATATTCTGGTTACTGGTGCTTTGATAGTGGTAGTAGCTTTCACGTGGGACTATTCGGGATATATTTTAGAGAAGTATTCATTATCTGATATATGGAATATTCCCCGGGATAGTTCCCTTCTGGACTATGCTTATGGTTATATACCTCGCAGGTTCAACTGGTGGCTATTCGCATCAGGTAACCTGGTGATAATGGCAGGAGAGCTTATTTTATACCTTCGTTTGAGAAGGGATAAAACAAAAAAGATAATCCTGTAATCAGTAGAGGCTAAAGAGGAGGAGAAATTATAGTACTGAATATCAACACTTTTGAGACGACCCCCTACATTTTTTCTTTAATACGCCTTATGAAACTCCCTGTTGAGTCTGGCAATATTGACCAGTTTTATTTCTTTTGGACATTCAGCTTCGCAGGCTCCCGTATTGGAGCAGTTACCAAAGCCCAGTTCATCCATTTTCTCAACCAGGTTGCGCACTCTCTCTTTAGCTTCAACCTTCCCATGTGGCAACAGGGCCAGCTGGCTCACTTTGGCTGAGACGAAAAGCATTGCTGATGCATTTTTACATGCTGCCACACAGGAGCCACAGCCTATGCATATACCTGCTTCAAAAGCTCTTTCGGCATTATGTTTTTTTATTGGTATAGAGTTTGCTTCAGGAGCAGCACCTGTATTAACCGAGATATAACCTCCGGCTTCAATAAGATGGTCAAAGGGGGTTCTGTCCACTACCAGGTCTTTGATTACAGGAAAGGCTTTAGACCTCCATGGTTCAACGGTTATTGTATCATTATTTTTGAAAGCGCTCATGCTTAGTTGACATGTAGTTACTCCTTTCTGTGGACCGTTTGGCCTGCCGTTTATATATAGCCCGCATGAACCACATATCCCTTCACGGCAGTCACTATCGAAAGCAATCACATCCTCGCCTTCATGGACAAGTTTCTCATTAAGGTAATCTAACATTTCAAGAAATGTCATTTCTTTGGAGACATCATCAAGCTTAAATGTTACAAATTTACCCTTATCGTCCTTGTTTTTCTGGCGCCATATTTTAAGTGTTATATTCATATCGTTCAGATTTGAGTATTAATTATTATACCTATTTGTAGCTTCTTTGCACGGGTTTGACAAATTCAAACTTCAGTTCTTCCTTATGCAGTTTAGGGTCTGATGTTTCTCCCGTATATTCCCAGGCTGCGACATAGGAGTAATTTTCATCATCGCGCTGTGGCTCACCCTCTTCAGTTTGATATTCTTCCCTGAAATGTGCTCCGCATGATTCTTTGCGGTTAAGAGCATCCATGACTATCAGGCTGGCCAGGTCAAAGAAATCAGCTACCCTTGCTGCTTTCTCCAACTCGTGGTTCAAATCATTCATTTCACCTACCACATTTACGTCTTTCCAGAATTCTTCTTTTAGTTCATTAATTTCGACAAGAGCTTTTTTCAGTCCTTCCTCGTTTCTTTTCATCCCTGAGTATTTCCACAGAATATGCCCCAGCCGTTTATGGAATGAGGTAGGGCTCTGCTTACCATTAACCGACATTAATCTCTCCAGTTTCTCCTTTACTGCTTTTTCTGATTCGTCGAATTCGGGACTGTCAGTAGTTATCTTTGGTGTCTTAATATCGTCAGCCAGGTAATCACCAATAGTTACAGGCAGGATGAAGTATCCATCTCCTGAGCATTGCATAAGAGAGCTGGCGCCCAGTCTGTTGGCACCATGGTCAGAGAAGTTAGCCTCTCCAATTGCATAAAGTCCGGGTATGGTAGTCATGAGATTATAATCTACCCATAATCCGCCCATAGTATAATGAGAAGCAGGATAGATACGCATAGGTTCTTCGTAAGGATTTATACCAGTTACTTTATTATACAGGTCGAAGAGTG
>DOZA01000360.1 GCA_003518245.1 Bacteroidales bacterium
CAGCGAATTACCGTCAAAATATATTAGTTTTTCATTGGTCCTGAAACGTGACCTGAATTCTTTAAGTGAATCTTCCCTGTCTAATATTTTTGCCTGCTCCCGTAAATAATTAATTCGTTCCATATACTTTATGCTCCTTAGTTCATTATGGTGATACAAAGTAATAAAATATCAGTTCATGGGTTTATTTATCTGCAAATTCCCGCAATGCCACAATGAGATAATCAATATCTTCCCTGGTATTGAAGACTGACAAACTGATCCTTAGTGCATTAAGGTCATGGCTATACATGGGTCGACAATCAATATTATAATTTGATAACAGGTAATCACGGGCTTCAGTAACTACTCTCCCTTTAACTTCCACAGCCTGTATACCTGCCGAGAGATCATCCGGTTCCGGGGTTTTTATCTTAAACCTGTTATCTCCATCCACCTGGTCCCTGAAATATTTTTTCAGGGAATAGATACGTGCCTGCTTTCTATCCTGCCCTATCATATTATTAAAGTCAAATGCAGCACCCATTCCTAACAGCTCTGGCAGGTTACGTGTATTATAATCCTCGAACATCCTTATATTAATGTTATCCCACTTACTGCTCACCATAAGAGGTTTTAACAATTCCTGCTTATCCCTGCTGGCATATAAAATTCCTGAACCCTTGGGGCCAAATAGCCATTTGTGACCGCTGGCAGCGTAATAGTCACAGCCAAGATCACTGATTCTAAACTTTATCATCCCTACTGCCTGGGCACCATCGACACAAAGAATAATACCTTTTTCCCGGGCGATAGAAGATATTTCCTTAACCGGCAGTATCATACCGTTTGTATTGGTCATATGAACCATGGATATTATCCGCGTCTTCTCACTTATAGCCCTGCGGTAAATATCCACTATCTCATCCGCTGACTTCGGGAGCAATGGTAATACAGGTCGCACTAATTTAACTCCCAGTGGTTTACAATAATATTCATATGGGACCACACCTGTACGATGCTCATGGTTAGCAAGGATTATCTCATCTCCGGCTTTGAGATCAAAGCTTCGTGCAAAAAGGTTCATGCCCTCCGAGGTATTATGTATCAATGCAATTTCTTCCCTATCGGTATCAAAATACTCTGAAACACGAATCCTTACCTCTTCCTTATCTTTCTCCCATCCACCCCACATATACCTGGAAGGAAATGAGTCCAGTGTTCTCCTGTATTTCTCGGTCTTATCTATTACATACTCCGGAGAAGGGCCCAGTGAGCCATTATTAAAATAATAAAGATCTTCTTTTAATGAGAATTGCGATTTCAGAAATTTCCACCATTGTTCATCATCCGCTGATCCAATAGTTTCAATGCTGTCATTTCCTTTACTACTGCCCTGTATATCCGGTTTGAATAAATAAGAACCTGCAAGAGCAACTGCTGATGATCTTAAAAAATTACGACGATTTATTGCCATGATCAGGAATATTGGTTAATGTAATAAAGTTAGGGATTATTTTGTGAATGATTGAAGCGGAACTGACTGGGCCGCTTGCATCCCTGGCATACATGATAACCGTATATAGGGAGTAGTAAGCAATATTTCCATAAATTGTCACCCTGCTATACAGCTTGCATATATAAATTTCCCGGTTTTTTATTAACTTTATCGTCTTCTAAAAAAAGTATTTTCAATTTATTAATAAAATAACTTTCAGAATGTAAAAAGGAGATAAAAAAACCAGAAGAGGAAAAATAGTCAAAGGAACATATGGAGTACGCAGAAAAAGAAAAAAGATAAAAAAATATATAAAAACAGTGGAATCCGATCTTGAAACCAAAGCCAAGGCTACCACCGCCATAAAGAAGGAAGAAAGAAAGGATAAAGTCCCTGTCTCTCCAAAACCCTCAACAGAGAAAAAGCCTGAAGCAAAGGAAACTGTTAAGCAGGTAAAGACAGGTAAAGTGGAGAAGAAGACTGAGGATAAAAAAACAACCGGGGAAAAGCAGGAAAAGAAAAAGACCGTAAAAAATGCTGCTAAAGAAGTAAAAAAAACAGCTGAGCCGGAGAAGAAAGAAAAAGATAAAAGGAAAGCAGAAGGAAAAACAGAAGGAGAAAAAAAAGAAACTATAAAGAAAACAACAGCTGAAAAGAAAACAACAGCTCCGAAAAAAACGTCATCTACATCTAAAAAAGTAACTGGACAGAAAGAAACAACAGAGAAAACTAAAAAGAGTACTGAGAAGGACAATAGTAAGTAAGAAGGCTAATACTAGGTAACTACCAGTTTCTTATAATCTGAAGGATCAATTATTATCTCCAGGATAAGGGGACCTTCCATTGGATATAACGAGGATAATGATTCGCGTAGCATTGACTCGTTACTGCATGTAATAACAGGTACTCCAAGGAAAGAATCCGTACCTATCAGGTCGCCCTGGTACAGGTCAACACCAATATTCGCTACCCCCTGTTTGTTCTCCTTGATCTTTATCAGGTTAAGCTCCCTGTCAGCCAGCACAATAAATAGTATTCCCAGGTTCAACCTTCTGGCAGTGACTATTTCACCGCACATCATAAGGAAGCCTCCGTCTCCGGTGACACATGCAACAGGCTCATCCCTGTTTAATGAAGCAGCGATAGCAGCAGGTATGCTAAAACCCATCCCTGACCATCCATTGGTCATTAAAAGATTACCCGGGGTAGCTCTCCAGTACTGACCGAACAAATGTATATGTGACCCTACATCCAAGCTGAGTATAATATTACGGGGCAGATACTCCTGAAGGGTGGTAAGTACCCTGAAAGGACCGAAATTAATATTTACTTCATTTATAAGGTTTTGAATATTATTCCTGCAATCAGAAACCATGCCAGCATCCCATTCAGGTTTAAACTTAAGAGCTGGCTGTATCATTGACAAAACACCTTCAAGAGAGCCCGTAACCTGCTTAACCATAATTCCTTCAGGCATGTCAGTATGTACAGTATTAAAATGTATCAAAGGCACATCAGGCAACCACGATTCATAATTATATTCTACCGGGTCATATCCAAGACCGATTACCAGGTCAGCTTCATTTATTAATGGAGACAGTTTATCTGAAGCAGCATGAAATAGTACACCGCAATAGCAATTATGATCTTCTCGTACCAGTCCTTTGGCCATAGGTGTCATAATTACAGGCACAGGATATTTATCAAGAAAATCATATATTTCATCACACAGCCCTGCCCTGGCAGCAGTAAGACCAAGGGCGAGGATCGGTTTCCTGGAATATTCAAGTAATTCTATTAGTTCATCATCAATAAGCAGCTTATTACTTTTACTTCCTTCTGTTGATATTGATGTTTTTTCAGTCACCTGCTTCAATGCCTGGTCCGTGGGTAATCCAATATGTACCGGGCCGGGGTATTCATCTGTTGCCAGCTCAAAGGCATCATTCATGACAGCGGTAATATTTTTATTATTGATCATTACTGTAGCTTTTGTAATTGGCTCAAAAAGCATCTGATGATCAATATTCATCTGTGCCGTTCTCTTTCGCATATTCTCAGGCATCACCGAGGTAAGGGCAATAAGTGGTGATCTATCAAGCATGGCACTACCTATGCCTGTGCTAAGGTTTGTTGCCCCCGGTCCAAAGGTAGCATGGCATACGCCGGGGATGCCCGTCATCCTTCCCGTAACATCAGCCATAATACCTGCTGCTGCTTCATTTGAAGTAAGTATAAATTCAATTTCGTTATTTCTGAACTCTTCCATATAAGGTATGGATGATCCGCCGGGTATACCAAAAACATACTTCACACCCCTTGCTTTAAACTCTTTTGCTATGTATTCTGCTACTGTCATATTATTACACGACTATAAAGCTAAGATATTTCTTTTAAATGGAATTTTGGATATTGGCCATAGCATTATAAACTATAACCCTGAACAAAAAAACCCTGACCACACTGTGTCAGGGTTTTTATTTAAAGTTGGCGGCGACCTACTCTCCCACTTTCGTAGTACCATCGGCGCTAATGGGCTTAACTTCTCTGTTCGGAATGGGAAGAG
>DOZA01000139.1 GCA_003518245.1 Bacteroidales bacterium
TTTACCACTTCACCCCGCATTACTTTTGAGGTGCTGTTAGGTTTAGTTGGTTTTTCAATCTGCTTTAAAAATTAAATCCAAATTTGATATAGTCTCAATAGTTAATCTATTTCCAATAATATTATAATTCGCAGCATTCTTCAATCCGTTAAAATATTTTTCTTCCCAAGCTCTTACAGTATCATTTATACAATACTTTAATGTTGTTACTAAACTGTCAATTATTATTAAATTTGGATCAGAGACTTGGAATTGCAATAAAACACTGGACAAATAGTTAAGTCACGCTGCCAAATCTTGGGTTAATAATAAATTTTCAAATTCTTCTATCGTTTTATAGTCCAAAGCTGAGTGTCTTCTTTTCTTATTATACCAGGTTTCAATCCAGTAGAAAACAGAAAGCTGAGCCTGACTTCTTAACTGATACTTATGTTTGTATACCCATTCAGTTTTTAAGGTCTTAAAAAAGCTCTCTGCTACTGCATTGTCCCAGCAATTTCCTTTACGACTCATACTCTGGTTAACAAGACCCTGATAGCTCTTTAATATATTAGTAAATGCAGTACACGCATACTGGACACCTCGATCTGAATGAAATATTAAATCCTCTTTTATCTCCCTTGATTTCACAGCCATTCTCCAGGTTGGAATAACAGTGTTCTGTGCAGCCAGGTTATTACTCATAGCCCAACCAACAATTTTTCTATCAAACAAGTCAATAATAACGGTCAGATAGAGCCATCCTTGATACGTCCTTATATATGTCAAATCTGAGACCCAAACCTGATTCCTGCGTTGGACCTTAAAATTTCGATCCAATATATTAGGCGCAATAGGATAATTATGCCTTGAATCTGTTGTCACCTTAAATCTCTTTGGCCTTGTTGCTCTTAAGCCAGCTGCTTTCATTATCCTGGCCACTCTTGGCCTGGAGACAGAATAACCCATCCCACAAAGCTCAACCTTCATGCGAGGGGATCCATAGGTCTGATGACTCGACTCAAAAATATCACGAATATCAATCAATAGTGCCTCATTCTCTTTCCATCTCTTTGAAGGAGCAGCATGTAACCAATGATAATAACCACTTTTACTCACATTAAATACTTTACACATCTTCTCAACAGGAAATGCTCCCTGATGCTGTTTTATAAATCGGAACTTTTCTTGTCGCTCGCGGAGAAGATGCTGATCGCCTTTTTTAATATATCCCTCTCTAACCGGGCATCTTTTAATTGCTTCTTTAACTCGGCTATCTCACGCTCTTCATCCGTTAATTTTGGATTGCCTCTGCCGGGGAAACTATTATGCTCATATTGATGCTTCTCTCGTCGCCAACGATAAAGCAACTCCGGATGTAATCCTAGTTCTTCTGCTACTTCACGAACATTACCTCGGGCATAACTTAATTCGATTGCCTTGCTTTTAAAGCTGGCATCATACTTTCTTCTGCTTTTTGACATAATACAAAGTTAATATTTGACTTTTGTGTCTTAACTTAATGTCCAGTCAAATGTAGCAACTCCAACTGTCGGAGTATCAAAATTTGACACGTGGAGGTAACAAATTCCAGACTTATAGTGTTGATATGATGAATCACTGGACCCCTGAGAATACAGATACAGATATACCAAGAATGACAAATTACACTCCTTATGCATCAGTCTTCAATGAGACTTCCTCAAGGTATCTTTTTGATGCAACATATGCAAGGGTTAGAAATTTGACCCTGGGATATACACTACCTCGTAAAATCGTTTCCAGGATAGGCCTTTCAAAGGTAAGGATATACTTTCAGGGTGATAATTTCCTGACTTTCTATAAATATAAAGACCAGGGTACAAATCCTGAAGCTGCCGGTATTGGAGGTCAAGTTGGTTCAGAAATACCCATGCAGAAAGTTTTTTCTGCAGGAATTAATCTAAGCTTCTAATAAATTATAAAACAGTAATGTCATGAAAAATATATATAAGATTATTTCAATTATTATCATGTTTCTTGCTATTATTATTTCGCAAGGATGTGAAAGTGATGTTCTTAATACTCAGCCAACTGACTCTGTTTCTAAGCAAGATGTCTTTGCATCAGCAGATGCGGCCCGGGGCGTATTATATGCAGTATACAGGGATTGGAGAGCAAGTGCCAATACCTTCGCTGGTCTTACATTTCCTATTCTTCTCTCAGATGCCATGGGCCCTGATTTCTGTAAGATTGCCTCCTATGAACAGGCAATTGCATATTCTGACCAGGACCAGGGTAGTGGAACTGTTCGATACCCATGGCAATTGTTGTACCGTAATATCAATAACATCAATGATCTTTTAGCAAATGTGGATAATATACCTGATGACCAGGAAGAAATTGACGAGGTAAAAGGTGAAGCACTGGCAATGAGGGGATATTCCTATTTTGAGCTAGTAAGAAGATATATGCATACATATGCAATAGCATCAAGTATGCCTGGAGTGCCATTATACACTGAGCCAACAACCGGTGAAACACTTGGTAATCCAAGATCTTCTGTATCTGATGTCTATACCCAGATATTATCAGATTTAACCCAGGCTGCCAACCTGATGACTACTGACAGACAACATGAAGGATATTTCAATGTAGATGTAGTATATGCAGTTCTTGCAAAAGTATATCTCGCAATGGAAGATTGGGCCAACGCTATTACATATGCACAGTCAGCAAAAGAAAATTATCCTCTTATGTCAGCTGAAGAATGGCAGAGTGGGTTTATAGAAATAAATTCTGAATGGATATGGGCTCAGAATAATAATGAGTTGGAAAATCCGGGAATAGGGTGTGCGGCTAATGTGATGGCTCCTTTTATGTCTGGCCAGTGGGCATGGCCATCTGACACCTTGGCAGGATCATACTCTGCAACAGACATACGTGGTGAACTGTTTGAACAACAGCCTGATGGCAGATACTTTAACTTTAAATTTCAACAGGCTGATCCGGTTTTATCTTCAGACTATCCTTATATCCGCTCTGCTGAAATGTATCTGATCGAAGCTGAAGCCTTGGCCAAGAGTGGTAATGAGCCTGATGCACAGGATGCTCTTTTTGCAGTACAACTTAGCGCAGATCCAAATGCGGTTAAATCAACAGCCACAGGTCAGGCTCTGATAGATGAGATCCTTCTTGAAAAGAGAAAGGAATTCTGGGGTGAAGGTGTAGTGTTCTTTGATATGTTAAGGAATCAAAAGCCTCTTGTGCGGGATGCTAATCATCAAACTCCACTAAATTTTCCTGCTAACTCATGGGAATTTATATTACCAATTCCTGAAAGAGAATTCCTTATTAATAAGAATTTAGCCTGATTAATTCATAAACT
>DOZA01000342.1 GCA_003518245.1 Bacteroidales bacterium
CACGATCATAACCTCAGTCTGTCAGGCTCATATAAGACCTTACCGTATCGTTTCTCTGCCGGATACACCGATCAGAGGGGCATACTTAAGAATACAGATATGCAAAGGCTTACAGGAGCACTAAGCCTGGATCCTACCTTCCTTGATGGTTCTTTGAAGGCAAACTTAAAACTAAAGGGTATGACAACCAATAATAACTTCGGTGATGCCGGGGCTATTGGTTCAGCAGTTAACATGGATCCTACTCAGCCTATCTTTGATGGTAATGAAGCCAGTGACGGGTACTATCAGTGGAATAATTATGGTGCAAACCTGGGGACACCAAATCCGGTAGAACAGGCTATGGCGGTAGACAACAGATCAACGGTGAACAGGGTAATGGGTAACCTGATATTAAACTATAGAAACCCGCTGATCCCTGAGCTGGCTGCTAATCTGAATATAGCTACTGATTACTCTCAGGGTGAGGGATATAATAACCGACCGGTTACGTCACCATCTGTATTAACCAGTCCTCTCTGGGGGCGGTTAAGTGATTATTCAGCTACCAATAAGAATAGTCTGCTTGACTTATACCTTAATTATAATAAAGAAATTGCACAGATAGAAAGCACTGTGGATGTTACTGCAGGTTATTCATGGCAGCATTTTCAGAGAGAAGGAGAGAACTATACAAGAGGGGTAATTGACAGTGAGCATCCATACCAGATGACTGACAGTTCATCGTTCATAACCGAAAACTTCCTGGTATCGTTCTTCGGCAGGGCAAATTACTCATACAAGAGCAGGTACCTGCTTACGGCAACGGTACGCTTCGATGGCTCTTCACGTTTTGCCGAAGGTAATAAGTGGGGTGTATTCCCCTCTGCTGCCTTCGCATGGAGGATTAATGAAGAAGCATTCCTTAAAGATATAAGCGTAATAACTGATCTTAAGCTGAGGCTTGGATGGGGTATTACAGGTCAGCAGGATATAGGTAACGACTACCCCGCACAGGCCACATATATTGTTGCATCACCCGGTTCATACTATCCCATAGGGGGTGAATATATACCAACACTAAGACCGAATGCATACGATCCTGATATTAAATGGGAAGAAACCACAACACTTAATGCAGGGATTGATTTTGGGTTTTACAGCAACAGGATCACAGGAGCGGTGGATGTATACTACAGGACAACTGACGACCTTCTGAACACGGTGGTAATACCCAGTGGGAGTAACTTCTCAAACACCCTGTTAACTAATGTGGGTAGTCTTGAAAATAAAGGACTTGAACTTACACTTAACCTTGTTCCAATATCACAGAAAGATATCTACCTTGGCGTGGGATTTAACTTTACATATAACGTCAATGAGATCACCAAACTGTTGATCACAGAAGATCCTGATTATATAGGTATTCTGTATGGTGATGCATTCACAGGGCAGAAGCAGGTTACAAGAGTTGGATATCCTGCTTATTCATTCTTCCTTAACAAACAGATATATGATATTGATGGCAACCCGATAGAAGGACTTTATGAAGATCTTTCAGGTGAAGGAGGAGTGGTAAACGGCGATAATGATGATAAGTATATATATCATAATCCCGTTCCTGATTACCTTATGGGTCTGTCATTACGTTTCAACTATAAAAATTTTGATGCTCTTGCTTCATCACGTTTAAGCATTGGTAACTATGTTTATAACCAGGTTGCAGCAGGTGCCTCTTACGACCAGATGTACCAGATAGGGTACTGGAAAAACTTCCCTACCTATCTCAGTGAAACAAACTTTGTAAAACGACAGTTTACAAGCGACTATTTTGTTGAGAATGCCTCTTATTTTAAACTGGATAACCTGAGTGTTGGTTATACTGCAGAAAAACTGTTCGATCTTTTAGATGCAAGGTTTAGTATAACAGCTCAGAACCTGATCACCATAACTAAATATAATGGTATCGATCCTGAAGTACCCGGCGGCATAGATAATAACTTCTATCCAAGGCCACGAACCATAATGTTTGGTATTAGTTTAACCTATTAGTATTCGAAAAATGAAGAAGAAAATTATAATACTGGGAATTATTCTTTCAGCACTGACCCTGGGCTCGTGCGTGAAAGATCTGGAAGTTACACCTAAAGACCCCGACCAGATACTGGCCGGCAACCTGGGTGATAAACCTGAATACATGAAACAGGTCCTTGGTAAGATATATGCCAGTTTTATCATATCCGGACAGGGACCTAACGGTGGTGATGACATTGCCTCTTCCGACGGCAACTTTTTCACTACTATGCGTGCTCTCTGGAACCTGCAGGAGCTGCCTACTGATGAGGCAATATGTGCCTGGGGTGATGTTGGTATTGCCGACCTTAACACCCAGACATGGAGCCCTTCCAATCCATTTCTTACAGCTCTCTTCCAGCGACTGAGCTTAAGTATTACCTATGCAAATGATTTTATTCAGCTGACAAGTGATAATACTGATGCCGACGTACAACGCTATAATGCCGAAGCTCGTTTTCTCAGGTCACTGGCATATTACTGGGCTATAGATTTATTCGGTCAGTTTCCGTTTACTACTGATGAAGACGGTGTGGGTAAATTCTTCCCCGAGATAAAATCAAGACAGTTTATATTTAACTATATTGAATCTGAATTGATAGAGATAATCCCTCTCCTTGGAGAACCAGGATATTCATACCCACAGGCTGACAAGGGCGCGGCATGGATGTTGCTGGCCCGGCTATACCTTAATGCTGAAGTATATACCGGCACAGCAAGATGGAGCGATTGTAAAGACTATTGTGACCTGGTAATAGGCAGCGGATATTCACTTGCTACTGATTACAGGCAGAATTTCAGTGCTGACAATGATGGTTATCATAACCCTGAGATGATCTTTGCATGGGAGCAGGATGGTGTAAATACACAGGGGTATGTTGGGACTACCTTTATTATTGAATCAAGCAGCGATGCTGTTTATATAAGGGCCGAGGACTATCATGGTCTTACAGAAAATACCAACTGGAATGGTAACAGGGCAAGAATACAGTTTCTTGACCTGATGATAGATACCCTGGCAACCTACGGGGGCCCAATCGATCCGACAGATCTTGAATTTTCAGCCTGCACTGATAACAGGGTATTCCTGAAAAGGAAGAAAGCACTTAATATACCTAGTGCATCATCCAGTGGCGACTATGGTGTTGGTGTTTATAAGTTTACTGCAAGGAACACGGATGGTTCACAGCCGGTTAATTATAATCCTGCATTTGTATGTACAGACTACCCGGTTTTCAGACTGGCCGATGCATATATGATGAGAGCAGAAGCGCTACACAACCTTGGCGATGATGAGGCTGCAGTGCTTGATATCAATAAAATAAGGGAGCGCGCCTATGGAGATACCAGCGGTAATATTACCGCTGATGATATTACTGATGACTTCCTTATGCGGGAACGCGGGCGTGAATTTTATTATGAAGGACTACGCCGTACTGACCTGATACGTTTTGGTCAGTTTACCAGCGGCAGCTACATATGGCAGTGGAAAGGTGGAGTATATGAAGGCACCGCCACAAGCAGCCACCTGGATCTGTATCCTATACCTGCCGATGAGGTATCAGCAAATCCAAATTATAACGGACAGAACAATCCAGGTTATTAACCTATAAAAATAATTAATGATGAAAAAGAAATTATATACATTATTAGCGATCATAGGGTTGATAGCATTCTTTACCGGCTGCGAAAAAGACGGAGAGAGGATTGTTATGCTGGAAAACCCTGTTGCGCCTTCTATAGTATCAATGCCTGACATGACGCTTATAAGATCACAGGCTAATGATACGATCGAATTTATCGGAACACCCGTTAATCCTGGCTTCACAGCTTCAGCAAGCTATTCCCTTGAAGCATGTGCCGCCGGGACAAACTTTGCTAACGTTACTCATATATGGCAGGGGACTGATGTTACCTCCATAAAAATTACTATTGGTGAAGTAAACGGTGCCCTGAAAAGGGATTTTCCTGCCGACCAGGTATCTGAGATAGATTTCCGGATCAAGGCAGTACTGGTGGTGGATGCTGGCACCGGCGCCCCCGGTACAAGCACCGATCCTTTTGCATACTTCTCTAACCCGGTTACTGCTGACGTTACTGTCTATGGACTGCCAAGACTTGACCTGTTGAATTCAGGCAAGGAACAGAAAGTTGAATCGGCTCTTGGTGATGGTGTTTATACAGGTATCGTCAAACTCGATCCTGCCAGCCCTTTCACCCTGTCTGATCCTGACAGCGGTACTCAATATGGTGGCACAGCAGGTGTACTCTCAGTAGCCGGACCGGCTATAGTGCCTCCGGCAGAAGGTTATCACGTCTTTGATGTCAGTGTGCCGGATCTTACATATTCGTTCGAGGCAAGAATGATAGGCCTCGTTGGCTCTGCCACACCAAACGAATGGGACTCACCTGACCAGAAGATGGATTATGATCAGTCATCAGGAACATGGTCAATAACCATCGACCTTGTCGTCGGTGAGATAAAGTTCAGATTAAACGATGGCTGGGCATGGAACCTTGGCGGTACTACCGATAATCTTGTACACAATGGGGATAACCTCCAGATAAGCGTAGCAGGTAATTATACAATTACCCTTAATATTACTGACTTTGAAGGAGAAAGAGCTACATGCACTATTGTTCAGAACTAATCTTAAAATTTAAGCAGATGAAAAATACATTCATATATAAATCTATAATTGCACTGGCTATAATGCTTGCAGTTATAGTTGCATGTACAGAGAAAACAGCCGAAATAAGACTTGATCCCAAGCTTACTACATCTGAAGTTCTTGATATAACATCAAGCCAGGCAACAGTTGTTGCTTTTGTTGTGGCTGAAGGTTCAGGTTTTATTGAGAGAGGCATTTGCTATGACAAGGAAACGGAGCCTACTTTTCATGATGGCAGGGCAATATTTGAAGGCGATATAGAAGGTGCAACCTTTTCTATTATAATAACAGGGCTGGATTTTGCAACCAAGTATTATGCAAGAGCCTATGCAGTAAGCGACAATGGTACTGCTTACGGTGATGAGATAACTTTTACCACCCTTCCCGTAGTGCCCACGGTTACTACTGCTGATATTACCGAAGTATCCTATACCACCGCAACAGGTGGAGGGGAAGTAACAGCTACCGGTGGTGCTGATGTTACTGCTCGTGGTTTATGCTATGCAATAACACCTAATCCTACAATAGAAAACTCAACAACATCTGATGGTGATGGCCTGGGTGCTTTTACAAGCTCACTGACAAATCTTGACGATGGAACAGAATATTTCGTGCGTGCCTATGCCACAAGCAGTGCAGGTACAGGGTACGGGCCTGAAGTATCATTTATCACCTCGGTACCGCTGAACCGTACATGGAACATTCCCGGCGACTATGTTGAAGCAAGCTACCCGGGATCAGGACTTTTAAACTGGAGCCCCGAAAATTCACCACAGGTGAAGAGTGGCCTCTCTGCCCCGGATAACCTGGAAGGATATGTATATATGGCCAATACTGCCAACCACTGGAAGTTCGCCACACAGCCTAACTGGGACGGACCAAACTACGGTGATGGCGGGTCAGNNATACTGAGTGAAACAGGTGATAACTTTGAATCACCGGCAGGGTATTACTTCCTGCAGGCTGATGCCAAAAATCTTACATATAGCGCCGTGGCTACAGTATGGGGCGTGATAGGCGAGGCTACCCCGCTGGGATGGACCGACGAAACAGCCCTTACTTACAAGCCTGAATTGATGAAATGGACAGGTGGAATACACCTTATAGTATCCGAATTTAAATTCAGAGCCAATCATAGCTGGGACTATAATTATGGTAGTGATGCAGCAGACGGAAACCTGCAGGCGGGTGGAGCCAATATACCCATAGCCACTGAAGGAGATTATGCAATCACACTCGACCTGAGTACTCCTCTTGAGTATACATACAGAGTTGACATGTGGGGCATTATCGGAAGTGCAACACCCGGAGAATGGGTTTCTGATACTGATATGACCTGGGATCCCGTGGGAGAAGTATTTACTGTTACGCTTGATCTTGTCGATGGCGAGATGAAATTCAGGGCTAATGATGACTGGGGATATAACCTGGGAGGTGTACCGGGTAGCCTTGAAATAGATGGAGGAAATATAGCAGTTACAGCTGGTAACTACACTATTACTCTTGATCCATGGAATTTTGTTGCAACAATAACCATGAATTAAGAAAAACAGTTGTTTACGGTTTAAGATTATGTTTAAGTGAAAACCTCTCCTGTTAATTGGGAGAGGTTTTTCATATTTTTAACCCCGGGAAACCTATATGGTGTGAAAATTGTTACGTATGAAAAAAATATTGTTACTAATAGCCGCTATTATGCCTTCCTTGTTAAACATGGCACAGATCGAAAGAATTGAACCACCTTTCTGGTGGACAGGAATGAAGGAACCCACACTGCAACTGATGGTCCACGGAAAGGATATAGCAGGGTATGATGTGAATATTGAATACGAGGGAATAAGCCTTGAATCTGTGGAACGAACGGATAATAAGAACTATCTTTTTATCAACCTGAACATTGATGCCCCGGCAAAGCCCGGTATATTTAAGATAGCTTTCATAAAAGATAATGAAGATAAGCTTGTACGGGAATATCAATTGCATGAAAGAAAACCGGGGTCTGCAGAAAGGAAAGGCTTCGATAACTCTGATGTTATGTACCTTATCATGCCCGACCGCTTTGCTAACGGCGATACATCAAACGATGAGGTTGAGGGAATGAAGGAGGGATATAACCGGAGGAAGAGGTATGGAAGACATGGAGGGGACCTGAAAGGTATAAGCGATCACCTGGATTATTTACATGATATGGGATTCACAGCCCTATGGCTCAACCCTGTGCTGGAAAATGATATGGAACAGTGGTCATACCATGGCTATGCCGCTACCGATTTTTATAAGGTAGACAGGCGGTTTGGCAGCAATGAAGATTATGTACAGCTTGTAAAAAAAGCCAGGGAGAAAGGTCTGAAGGTTATTATGGATATGATATTCAACCATTGTGGTATAAGCCATTGGTGGATGGACGATCCACCGGCTGCAGACTGGATCAATTATGGTGAGTATATACCTACAAACCACAGGCGTACGGTAAACCAGGATCCGTATGCATCAGAATACGATAAGAAAAGAATGACAAAAGGCTGGTTTGTGCCTGCCATGCCCGACCTTAACCAGGAAAATCCTTTCATGGCCACATACCTTGTTCAGAACAGTATATGGTGGATTGAATATGCTGACCTTGCAGGCATAAGAATGGATACCTACCCCTACCCGGATAAACATATGATGGCTGAATGGAACAGGAGGATAACGACTGAATATCCGTATTTTAATATTGTGGGTGAAGAATGGAGCATGAGCCCCGCTGTAGTTTCATACTGGCAGAAAGGACAGAACAACAGGGATGGATATGAGGGTGAGCTGCCCAGCCTGATGGATTTTCCATTGCAGAATGCCGTTAGTGAAGCACTAAAAGAAAAGGAAGAATGGAATAAGGGCCTGATAAAAATATACGAGCTGATAGCCAGTGATTTTCTTTATCCTGACCCTTTTAACCTTGTGATCATGCCCGATAATCATGATATGCCACGGTTCTATATGCAAATGGGGATGGATAAGGATAAGTTCAGAAACGGTATAATATTGTTTCTTACCACAAGAGGTATACCCCAGATATATTATGGTACGGAAATTCTTATGACACATACCGAGGGTGATGATCATGGGTATATACGCAAAGATTTTCCGGGAGGATGGCCTGGCGATAAGGTGAATGCTTTTACAGGCAAAGGGATGGATAATGATGCTCTGAATATGCAGAAGACTTTCAAACGAGTACTTAACTGGAGAAAAACATCTGAAGTGATACATACAGGTAAGATGGTTCAGTTTGCCCCCGATCATGGTACCTATGTGTATTTCAGGTATAATGATAATAATATGGTGATGATTATTATTAATAAGAACGCTTCAGCTTATGAGCTTAAACTGGACCGCTTCAGTGAGATGCTAGGAGGTAAATCCAAAGGTAAAGATATCCTTAGTGGCAGGGAATATGAACTGGACGATAAATTAATACTGTCGCCTCATAAGCCATATATTTTGGAAATAGAATAATTAAAATTAAACCTGTATGAAAAGATACTTTGTCATAATAGCACTGATGTTAGCCACAATGGCATCGCAGGCTCAGCTTATAGAGACCAGCCCTGCAATTGTTACAAAAGGACAGCCGATAACTGTTTTTTATAACAGCAACCAGGAAACAGGGGCACTAAAAGATTTTACGGGTGATCTGTATGCCCATACAGGTGTTATAATTGCCGGCAGCAGTAACTGGCAGCATGTAATTGAAAGCTGGGGTAATAACAGCACACAACCTAAACTTACATACCTGGGAGATTATCGTTATAAGCTGGAAATAACACCCGGTATTGAAGAGTTTTACCCTGACATGACCGGTGATGAAGAAGTGATTAAACTGGCTTTCGTATTCCGTAATTCAACATCCGACAAACAAACAGCAGACCTCTTTGTGGATGTTTTTGAGGAAGGACTGAATGTTACTATTACCAGCCCCACAGGTGAATACGTCATAAGAAACCTTAATGAGGATATTTACCTCCAGGCTTCGGCAACACAGGCTGATTCACTGGTGCTTTTTATCGATAATATACGTACTTATAAAAGTGCAGACCCTGAATATCTGACTTATAACGTACCTGCTGATGAATACGGTGGGAAATGGATTAAGGTAAAGGGGTACAGATTACCGGATATTGTAACAGATTCAATGTATATGTATGTGGTAGATGATGCACTGGTGCAGGATTTGCCGGCAGGAATGGAGGATGGAATAAACTATGTGGCAGATGATTCTGTGATATTTGTGCTTACTGCCCCGGGTAAATCAACAGCTTTTGTCCTGGGAGATTTCAATAACTGGCAGATAAACGACCGGTCGTATATGAATAAGNNAGGGTGTCGGTCAGCTGACCACG
The DNA here is from genome assembly GCA_003518245.1 of Bacteroidales bacterium. Lineage (GTDB taxonomy): Bacteria > Bacteroidota > Bacteroidia > Bacteroidales > VadinHA17 > UBA9300. The sequence goes on from DOZA01000342.1 coordinate 9,107, forward strand.
GGCGAGGAATACCGTTTCCAGTACCTTGTGGACGGGTCGGTAAGAATAGGAGATCCATATGCTGAAAAAGTGCTCGACCCATGGAATGATCAATATATTACAGATGAAACATACCCCGGGCTCATTGATTATCCTGAAGGTAAAGCAACAGGACTGGTAACAGTTATTCATCCCGGTGATCCCGTATATAACTGGTCTGTCACCGATTTTCAGCCCCCGGCAAAAGAAGACCTGGTGATCTATGAACTGCACCTGCGCGACTTCCTGGCCTCTCATGACTACCTTACGCTTATAGATACCCTCAACTACCTCGATAACCTTGGTGTAAATGCTGTTGAGCTGATGCCTGTGAACGAATTCGACGGTAACCTGAGCTGGGGATATAACCCTTC
>DOZA01000144.1 GCA_003518245.1 Bacteroidales bacterium
CTACTTCAGGATCGGCACGCATGGTCGGATGGGCACTGAACATCAGTCATTCCCGCGAAAGGTATATTCCGGCACACCGTGTAGTAAACAGGAACGGCATGCTTACCGGTAAGCATCATTTTGGCAATTCAACCACCATGAAGCAGTTGCTGGAAAACGAAGGTGCAATCATAGAGAATGACCGTATAATTAATTTTAAAGAGAAATTCTGGGATCCTTCAACTGATCTGAGATAGTGCTTTGTGCTTAGGAAAAAAATATTTAAACTTGCTTCCTTATTAATTTAAATAAAAACAAGTGTTTAAAATTCAAAAATATGTATTCACGTGAACAGATATTAGAGGTACTGAAAAAAGTAAAATATCCCGGTAAGGAAGATATCGTTAGCCTGGGGATGGTTGAGAAGGCAGAACATACTGCTGAAGGTATTGTAATTGTACTTAAGACTGACAGGCATAAAGATCCCGTTGAATCATCACTTAAACATGCATGTGTGAAAGCATTAAAAGATTCTTTCGGACCTGATACCGTAATCTCTTCGATCGAAATAAAAAGTCCGGAGCCCAAGGTTAAGGTCGGTCCTCTTGATACAGGTATTCTACCCGGAGTGAAGAATATAGTTGCAATAGCTTCAGGTAAAGGAGGTGTGGGAAAATCAACCATAGCTGTAAATGCAGCTGTTGCCCTGGCAAAGCAGGGATATTCAACAGGATTGCTGGATGCAGATATTTTTGGTCCTTCAGCACCAAAAATGTTTGACACTGAAAATGAAAGACCGTATGTAAGGAAAGAAGGAGATAAAGAACTTGTAATTCCTGTAAACAAATACGGTGTAAAGGTACTATCAGTAGGTTATTTTGTTTCACAGGATAACGCTGTTGTCTGGAGAGGGCCCATGGCCTCCAATTTCCTTAAACAGCTCCTTGGTCAGGGTGACTGGGGCGAACTGGATTACCTTGTTGTAGACCTGCCCCCGGGAACAAGCGATATACATCTTACACTTGTTCAGGAAGTAGGTGTAACAGGAGCTGTTATAGTGTCAACACCACAGAAAGTAGCACTTGCTGACGCAATAAAAGGTATATCAATGTTCCGCAACGAAAAGATCAATGTCCCTGTTCTTGGACTGGTTGAGAATATGTCATGGTTTACACCTGCCGAGCTTCCCGAAAATAAGTATTATATATTCGGTAAGGAGGGATGCAAAAAACTTGCTGAAGAAATGAATGTACCCTTGCTTGGGCAGATACCTGTTATACAGAGTATATGTGAAAGTGGCGACAGCGGATCTCCTGTAGCACTGCAGGATGATGAAATAGGAAAGGCATTTGAAAACCTTGCCCTGGAGCTGGTAGCAAAAACAGAAGAGAGAAACAGGAATCAGGATCCAACAAGGAAAGTATGGGTTAAACAATGAAGTAATAATGAAAACAGATAGTACGAACAGCCTTCAGGCAAGGGTAAAAGCAACACTCGAGAAGGTAAGACCTTACCTCCAGGCTGACGGGGGTGATATAGAGCTGGTTGAAGTTACTGATGATTTTATTGTTAAAGTGAGATTGACAGGTGCATGCCATGGATGTCCTTTCAGTATGCAAACCCTCAAAGGAGGCGTCGAGCAGACTCTGATAAAAGAAGTACCTGAGATCGTTGAGGTAGTTGCTGTATAATCTCTTTCTATCATTTTTCATACTGTTAATATACTATTTACTAATTTTAACAGTTAATACAATAAATTAATTGATTTGGGAAAATATCTTAAGTCAAATAAGATTTTTATTGTGCTGGCTTCAGGCCTGTTGACCTTCTCATGCTCTGTAGAAAAAAATACTAATCTGAGCCGGTTTTACCATAATCTTACTTCAAACTATAATATATATTTTAATGCTGACGAAGCTTATCAGAATGGGCTGAAAAGAATAAAAGATTCTTACAGGGATGATTATTCCATTCTCATCCCTCTCTTTGAATTCAGTGACGAGAATGCTGCCCGTGCAGGTATAGGCGATATGGACCGGGCTATACAAAAAGCATCTAAACTGATAAGCCTGCACTCAATGACGGCAAAGCCGGAAATGGATAATGATGGAACCGCGAGTGAAAAAGAGCAGGCATTTTATGACAGGAAGGAATATAATGAATGGGTCGATGACAGTTACCTGTTAATGGGTAAAGCGCAGTTGATAAAGAATGACCTCGAGAATGCCAGGATAACATTATTACATAATATCAGGGAAACACACGATGATGACATGCGTGTGCTTTCAAGTATCTGGCTGGCAAGGACATATAATGAAATGGGTAATTTCTCCGAAGCAAACAGGCTTCTTTCCGAGATGAACACAGATGTACTGGATAATTCTGGCCGGGCCGAATACTATCTCACGCTTGCTGATATGCATATCAGGCAGGACAACTATGAAAGGGCTATTGAATCTCTTAACAGCGCCCTTGATTACCTGTCCGGGAAGAAAGACAAGAACAGACCTGCTTATATACTGGCCAGGTTATACGAAGAGACAGGTAATAGTATTCAGGCGACAAGATACTACAAAGAAGTGATTAAGATGAATCCACCATATGAAATGGCTTTTAATGCAAGAATAAGCCAGGCTGGTGTGTTTGATGTTGAAACGGGTAATATAAAGGATATCCGTAAAGAGCTGAATAAATTATTACGTGACGCCAAGAATAAAGAATACCGCGACCAGATATTCTTTGCTCACGGAAACTTATCCATGCGGGAGGGAAATACAGATGAAGCTATTAATTACTATATTGAATCAGCTGCTGCAAGTACAGGCAATAATAACCAGAAGGGAAGATCATTCCTTATGCTGGCAGAATATTATTTCGAAAAACCCGATTACCACCTGTCACAGATGTATTACGACAGTGCTGTTTTCTTCCTTGATCAAAATTTCCCGGCATATAATGAATACTATACAAAATCTGTTGACCTCAATGAACTCATTTCTTGCCTTGACATTGTAAGCACCCAGGATAGCCTTCAATATGTGGCCTCGCTCAGCTCTTCTGAAATTGATAATATTATTAGCGGTATCATCAGAAAGATTGAAAAGGAAGAGAGGGAAGCAAGTACGTCAACTGATGACAGGTATAATATGGGCCGTTTTTATGAAAACCAGAGAAGGTTCAGGGATAATATCGATGCCAGCGGGAAATGGTATTTCTATAACCAGTCGGCCCTGACCTTTGGCCGCACCGAATTTAGAAACAGGTGGGGAGACAGAACGCTTGAAAATAACTGGCGCAGACGAAACAAATCATCTACCGGCGCTATCAATGGCTCATTGCAGAATGGACAGGAACAGGTCGATGAAAATATCAGTCCGGAAACAGATATTAAATCAAAGGAATACTATCTTAAAAACCTGCCATTGAATGATTCACTACTTGAAGTATCAGATAAGATGATAGCAGATGCATTGTATAATTCTGCACGTGTATATCATGAAAAATTCAATGATATTGAAAAAGCCAACCAGTTATATAATCAATATATTGTGCGCTTCCCAATGCATTACAATATACCCCAGGCACTATATAACATGTACCGTATTTATGAGGAATCTGATAAGCAGCTGGCAAATAATTATAAACAGAAACTTATTGATAATCACCCTGACAGCGAGTACACAAAAATACTATACGACCCTGCTTACCTGCAAAAGAAATTAAAAGAGGAGAACAGGGCTGAAGAAGTTTATAATCAAGCATTCATTGAATGGAAGGAAGGAAATACTGGAACAGTTATTGAAATATGTAATAATGCTACCATAAATTTCCCCGACTCAGAACTGGTACCCAAATTCCTGCTCCTTAAAGCCTTTGCTATGGCTCCTTCAGTTACCGAAAAAGTACTAAAGGAAGAACTTGTTAATATAACAACTCGTTTCCCCTCAACGGATGAAGCTGAAAGGGCAGGTGAGATGATTGCCTATCTTAACAAAAAGGTTCCTGAATTAAAAGTTGAAGAAGAAAGAGAGATAGCTGTTCAACTTTATGATACTATCGATAATGCTCCATACAGGTTTATAATGATACTTAAAGATAAAACGCTTGATGTAAACAGGCTCGTTTTTGATGTAATAAACTATAATATTGACAACTACACTGACAATAACTACAATACCCGTGGTGAACTGGTTGATGATAACTATATTATGATAACAGTTGGCCTGTTTGAGGACTTTACCTCAGCCATGGATTATTATAATATTTTCAGGCCCTCACAAATACTCAGGAACACGGGTGGAAGCGAGATATTCACTTTTATCATAAGCTCATCCAACTTTGATAACTATAATACTGATAAGGATCCTGACAGATATTACCTCTTTTTCAGGGAAAACTTCCTCAAGTGATATAACTTTGTAAAGGTGTTATTCAATTATTAATTCATACTATGAGAAAAATAAGAATTCTCTGGACAGATGATGAAATTGAAATACTGCAGCCTCATATCATTTTCCTTAAGGAGAAAGGTTATGAAGTTGAAACCTGCACAAACGGGAATGACACTGTAGACCTTATAGGTACGAATCATTACGATATTATTTTTCTGGATGAGCATATGCCCGGGATGAGTGGCATAGATACCCTCAAGCAGATAAAGCAGATAAAGCCTTTAATCCCGGTGGTAATGATCACCAAGAGTGAGGAAGAAGATATAATGGAAGATGCTATTGGATCACAGATAGCAGACTATCTTATAAAACCTGTCAAACCAAACCAGATCCTCCTCTGCCTTAAAAAGAACACCGACAGCCAGAGGCTGGTAACAGAAAAAACAACAAGTGGCTACCAGAGTGATTTTGGTAAGATAAGACAGATGATAAGTGAAGCTGATAAACCCGGAAAATGGATAGATATATATAAAAAACTAGTCTACTGGGATCTACAGCTTGATAAGGCCGACGATCTAAACCTGCGTGAAATTTTCCTTATGCAGGAACAGGAAGCTAACAGTGCTTTTTCAAAGTTTATTGCTGCCAATTATTTATCATGGTTCAGTGATAAAGGAGAAAAACCTCTTATGAGCCCATCGCTGATGAAGGAAAAAGTATTCCCGCATATTAAAAAAGGTAAGAAGCTGTTCTTTATTATTATTGATAACCTGCGATTAGACCAGTGGAAAATTATTTCCGAAGAGCTCACTCCCATATACAGAATTGAAAATGAATCGGTTTACTATAGTATCCTTCCTACCTCCACCCAGTATGCCAGAAATTCGTTATTAGCCGGACTTACACCATATGATATCCACAGAGAGCATAATGATTTATGGGTTCATGATGATGAAGAAGAGGGGAAGAACCAGTATGAGAAAGAATTGCTTGGGAAACAGCTGGCCCGCCTCTTGCTTGATATAAAATGGAAATATCATAAAATAAGCAGTAATGCCGAAGGCAAAAAAATAAACGATAATCTATCTGAACTAAAGGTGTTCGACCTTAATGTACTGGTCTATAATTTTGTTGACATTATCTCTCATGCACGGACCGAAATAGAAATAATCAGGGATCTCGCCAGTGATGAACCTGCATACAGGACTCTTACACAGTCGTGGTTTATACATTCTCCTTTACTTGAGCTTCTCAAATATCTTGTCAAAGAGAATGTGAGGATTATAATAAGTACTGACCATGGCACTATCAGGGTAAATAACCCTGTTAAAGTGGTAGGTGACAGGTCCACTTCTCCTAACCTGCGATACAAGCTTGGCAGGAACCTTGATTATCCTTCCTCAGATGTGTTTGAGATTGTTGATCCCAAAATGGCGGGTCTTCCAAAATCAAATATAAGCTCCCGTTATATCTTTGCCCGTAACTATGATTACCTCGTTTATCCAAATAATTATCATTATTATGTTAATTATTACAGGAACACCTTCCAGCACGGAGGTATATCTCTGCAGGAAATGCTTATACCTGTGGCTTCACTTGAGCCCCGATAGCGGGATATTTTATTTCAACCAACCGGCTACTGTCAGGTTTAACCTTAATATTAACCCTGACTGTATCTTCCGGTAGCAGGGTCTCCACTTTTTCAGGCCATTCCATGAAACATTTCTTACCTGAATCAATGTATTCCTCAAAACCAAAATCAAATACTTCATCCTGTTTTTTTATCCTGAAGAAGTCGAAATGATATATTATCTCACCTGTGTTGGTCAAATATTCATTCACCAGTGTGAAGCTGGGACTTGTAGCTACATCAATACTGCCCAGTTTTTTACATATAGCTTTTATCAACGTTGTCTTCCCGGCACCCATAGAGCCATAAAAAGCAAAAATACTGTACCCCTCGGTATACCTGATAAAATCCTCCGCAGCCCTCTCAAGCCGTTCAGTATTTTTAATTATTACCTGCATTGATCATTGGGGAATATTAATATTACAGTGCAAATATAACTGGTTTTTGTAGGATTACTTGTATTACAGGTTTTACACCCCCAACCTTTTCCAGTTTAAACATCCCCTTAAAAGGGAGAACTTTTTAATGAACGTTATTTCATAATAGCTATATTGTCTCAGATCAATTATTTTTTTACCTTTGGTTTTATCAAAAAAACCCGGCAAATGCAGGAGAAAGAAAAGAGGGAAAAATATATTTCCGGTACGGCTCTTATGCCCAGGGAGGAACAATTGGAAACAGGCCTCAAAAAAATGAAAATAACAATAGGCATCCCCCGCGAATCAGGGGAGAATGAAAAAAGAGTTGCCCTGACGCCAGAAGCAGTAAATATACTTGTAGAAGCAGGTCATAAGGTATATGTACAGGAAGGCTCAGGCCTGGGTTCTAATTACTCTGATAAGGACTATAGTGAGAACGGTGCCCTGATAACAAAAACAGGTGATGAAGTATATAACTGCGATCTTATTATAAAGGTAGCTCCTTTTTCTAAAGACGAAGTTGACAAACTTAATGAGAGAACCACGGTCCTTTCGTTCCTCAAAGTGCTTAAGCAGAACAAAAGCACTCTTACCGGTATGATGCGTAAAAATATCACTGCTATTGCTTTTGAGCGTATCAGGGATAAGCATGATGAGTTGCCGGTAGTTGAATCAATGAGTGAGATAAGCGGTGTTACTGCGGTGCTTATTGCATCTGAATACCTTAGCAACAAATATGGAGGCAAGGGAGTAATGCTTGGCGGCATATCGGGCGTAACACCAACAGAGGTGATGATTATCGGTGCCGGTACGGCAGGTGAATATGCAGCCAGAGCTGCCCTGGGCCTGGGAGCCGAAGTCAAGATCTTTGATAATTCAGTTCACAGGCTGAGAAAGTTTCAATCAATATTGGGTCAGAGGTTACAGACATCTGTTTATCATCCCCAGGTCCTTAATAAAGCACTTAAATCAGTTGATGTTTTGATTGGAGCTATACAGATTGAAGATCCGAGTCCATGGTATCATATCACCGAAGATATGGTAAAAAAGATGAAAAAAGGATCTTTCCTTATTGACCTTAGCATTGACAGGGGGGGCTGTATAGAGACTATGGAGTGTCGTGATTTGCAGGATCCTGTTTATGAAAAACACGGTGTAATACACTTCTCTGCCTGGAACCTGCCCTCCAGGGTTGCCAGGACTGCTTCAATAGCATTAAGCAATGTGTTTACTCCCCTGATACAGGAGATGGCAGACCAGGGAGGACTGGACACCATGCTTAAGACTTCAACCGGCCTCGCCTTTGGTGTATATTTATATAAAGGTATACTCACTAATGAAACACTGGGTCAAAAGTTTAACCTGCTGTCAAAAGATATTAACTTATTACTGGCTGCATTCTGATTGCTACAGGTATTGAAGCGAAGAAAGACCATCTGACACCTCAAGCTTAATATTCCTTCCAAGCATAATAGCCCTGTTATCTGCTATATGACCGGCAGGAAAATCAAAAGCTACAGGGTAACCATATCTGCCGGCCATGTCTATTATTATATCCCTGACACCGGTCTCATACTTTATATCCGATTCTTTAATATCAGTTAATCCACCTATGATCAGCCCTTTAATGTCCTGTAATACACCGGCTAGGTCCATGCCTGTTATCATCCTGTCAAGAGAATAAATATATTCACCCTTTTCTTCTATAAAAAGGATCTTCCCTTTAAGATAATTCTTAATTTCTGTACCCAGCAGATTACTTATCAGTGAAAGATTACCCCCTGCCAGTACACCTTTTGCCTTGCCATTAACTGATAAACCGGACTGCCATTCATATCCTTCTTCATTGCCAAAAAGAGATTGCTGCAATGTTAAAATTGATAAAGAGCTGCTTTTTAAGCTGTGATAATTCAGCGGCATCTCGGCATGCAGGGTTTCAATCCCAAACTTGCAGTTAATAAACAGGTGCAATACACTTATATCACTGTACCCTATCACCCATTTAGGCTTTTTTATGAAGACCCTGAAATCTACGCTTCTGATTATCCTTGACATCCCATATCCACCTCTTGCACAGAATATTGCTTTTATACCAGGATCGTCAAAAGCTTTTTGAAGATCGGCCAGGCGCTTATCATCGGTGCCTGCAAATATCCCGTATCGATCATACAGGTGTTCACCACGTAGTACTGTCAATCCCCATGATTCAATAGTGGTAATGGCATCCTCAATATCGTTCCTGTTAACAAGACCTGAAGGGGCAATAACAGCAACACTGTCTCCCTGAACCAGGGCAGGAGGTTTGATTGTCTTCTTCATCATACCTCAAAGATAACAGTATTGCCGGATTATTACAGATGTTGATATTGATCTACGCCCACCCACCATAGTCCCGAGAACCCGGTACAACGGTTGGTGATTAGCGCTATTATATCATTCCATCAATCCATTAATTTTCTATCTTTGTCTCAATTTATAAATCCACAGGTAAAAAAAACAGACAAAATATGAAAAAGCCTGACAGACACCTTATTACTTCAGCCCTTCCTTATGCCAACGGACCTATACATATCGGGCACCTGGCAGGGGTATATATACCAAGTGATATTTATACCAGATATCTGAGGATTAAGGGTGAGGATGTTATTTCAATATGCGGTTCTGATGAACACGGAGTACCGATAACATTGAAAGCAAAAAAAGAAGGTGTCAGCCCTCAGGAGATTGTTGATTATTACCATGAGCTGAATAAGAAAGCATTTGAGGATTTTGGAATTGAATTTGATATTTATTCCAGGACAAGCAACAGGGTACATTATGAGACCTCTTCTGATTTTTTCAGGACTCTTTATAATAAAGGTGAATTCATTGAGAAAATCAGCGAGCAATATTATGATGATGAAGCCGGTTGTTTCCTTGCCGACCGTTATATAACAGGTACATGCCCGCATTGTGGCTATGATGCTGCATATGGTGACCAGTGTGAAAATTGCGGTACATCATTGAGTCCTACCGACCTTATTAAACCACGCTCAATGGTCAGTGGAACAAAACCTGTAATGAAAGAAACAAAACACTGGTATTTACCTCTTGATAAATACCAGGGATGGCTGAGCAAATGGATCCTTGAAGATCACAAGGAATGGAAACCCAATGTGTATGGTCAGTGCAAATCATGGCTCGACCATGGTCTGCAGCCCAGGGCCGTCAGCAGGGACCTCGACTGGGGTGTCCCCGTGCCCGTCAGTGGAGCTGAGGGTAAAGTACTTTATGTATGGTTTGATGCACCCATAGGCTATATCTCGGCAACACGTGAGCTGACCGACGACTGGGAGAAATACTGGAAGGACCCGGGAACAAAAATGATACATTTTATCGGTAAGGATAATATTGTATTTCATTGCATCATTTTTCCAGTGATGCTTAAGGCTGAAGGCTCATTTATCCTCCCTGAAAATGTTCCCGCCAATGAGTTCCTGAATCTTGAGAATGATAAAATATCTACCTCCAGGAACTGGGCTGTATGGCTGCATGAATATCTTGAGGAATTCCCCGGTGAACAGGATGTGCTCCGTTATGCCCTTTGTGCCAACGCTCCTGAAACAAAAGATAATGACTTTACCTGGAAAGATTTCCAGGCCAGGAATAATAATGAGCTGGTAGCCATCCTGGGTAATTTTGTTAACAGGGCTCTGATACTGACAGGTAAGTACTTCAATGGTGAAGTACCCGAGATATCAGAAACAGATGAATATGACAGGGAAGTACTTGGAGAAATAGAGAAATTAAAAGAAAAAATAGACTCATCATTCGATGCCTTTCGTTTCAGGGAAGCTTTGAAAGAAGCAATGAATCTTGCAAGATTGGGAAATAAATATCTTGCCGACACAGAACCGTGGATAGTAATAAAAACTGACAGGGATAAGGTAAAGACCATCCTTAATATAGCCCTGCAGATAACTGCCAATTTATCAATCATACTCGATCCTTTTCTCCCTTTTTCAGTAAAGAAACTAAGGACATGGCTGAATATAGATATCCTTAAATGGGAAAAAGCCGGAAGACATGATCTGCTCAAACCCGGACACAAGACCAATAAACCGGGACTACTGTTCAGGAAAATCGAAGATGAAGAAATAGAAAAACAGGTAAATAAACTCATGGAAACCAAAAAACTTAACGAGAGCACAGGAGCGGAAACAGAACCAGTAAAAGAGAATATTCATTTTGATGATTTCACAAAATTGGATATAAGAACAGCAACCATTATTGATGCTGAAAAAGTCCCAAAGACAAAGAAACTGCTTAAGCTGACACTTGATACAGGGATTGATAAAAGGACGGTGGTGGCCGGTATAGCCGAATGTTTCGATCCATCATCCATTAAAGGACAAAAAGTATCAGTTCTTGCTAACCTGGAGCCACGAAAGATAAAAGGTATAGAATCACAGGGAATGATACTTATGGCTGAGGAAGACGATGGCAACCTGGTGTTTATTTCACCTCCTGATAAGACTAAAAACGGCAGCAGAATAAGGTAGTAATAAGTTATTTTTTTAATATCCATGCCCCGGGGAAAGTGTCCCTCAGTCGGTTTCTTTCATCTATAGCTTCCTGCATGGTGCTGAATGATGCAGCAGATACACGGTAGTATCCATTTTGTGACCTTATAAGTTCTGCATTATATCCTCTGGTGGCAATGTCTCTTATCAGACGCTGTGCATTATCATCATTCTTAAAGCTGCCTATTATAAGGTGATAAGCTCCTTCTTGCTCAGCAATATTCGCCCTGGTACCTGTAATCAATTCTTTCTCAACAGGTCTGGTCTGTTCACCAGTGTCAACAGTTGCTGTCTCATTAGCATCAGGTGTTTTGGACATTTCACTGAACAGGGCATCCTGAGCTGCCTTTATGTCCTCAAACTCTACTTTTGCAAGCGGATTCATCCCTGCATTTGACTTGAAAAGGTCTGTTTTAAGCGGTACAACCAACAGTGCCAGGACGAAAGGAATAGCTGCTGCTGCTCTCCATATCANNAATAGTGCCAGGACAAATGGAATAGCTGTTGCTGCCCTCCATATCATCCTTCTGCGGTTTGCCAGAACAACAGGGTCTATATCGCGGCGACTAATAATAGCCCTTGAAATATCATAGTCCTCGACCGGTTCACGGGTAAATACTGACAGGCCATATGAATCGAGCAGGTAATTTACATCATTATCGGGTTCAAACTGCATACTACCCTCACCGTTAAGCTGGAAATGACCGATACCAGCCATATGAATACGTTCGCCACCACTTAGTTTCTTCTTTATACCGGATATATAATCCTCAACTATTCTCTTTGCATCAGCATAACCTATACCTTTCTTTTCCGATATCTTACCTATCATCAATCCGTCATTATGGCTTAGCTTGCTGTTGAATGATATTGTCTTCACCGGCGGATGAAAAGTATGGCTGTCTTTATCTATCCTTGCAGGTGTGTAATTGCCTATAAACCCCCCGAAACCAGGAAGTATAACGCAATCATTACTGAATAAAAGTTCTCTGATAAAAGGACTAAGATCTTTCATAATAATCTTTTCTGTGGAATACAAAAATAATAAAAGTCTTTAAATAATTATTTCATCTCATCAATCTAAATATTATCTTCGCTATTCCTATCTGTGAATATAAGGAAAATATGAAAGAATTGAGAATGGTTGACCTTAAGGGCCAGTATGATAGAATAAAGAATGAGATAGACTCTGCTATACAGTCAGTACTCGACTCCACTGCATTTATCAGGGGTCCTGAAGTAAAACACTTTGAGGACGAGCTTGCGTCTTATCTCGGGGTTAAACATGTTATTAGTTGCGCAAATGGGACCGATGCACTGCAGGTTTCTCTAATGGCACTGGGCCTTAAGCAGGGTGACGAAGTAATAACTACAGATTTTACTTTTGCGGCCAGCGTTGAGGTTATTGTCCTGTTGGGGCTAAAGCCTGTTTTTGTAGATCCTGAGCCCGATACATTTAATATTTCTCCTGAAGCAATAGAAAAAGCTATAAGTCCAAAGACTAAAGTCATAATTCCGGTTCACCTGTTCGGGCAATCAGCCGACATGGAAAAAATACTTAAAATAGCAGATAAACATAAACTGTTTATCATTGAGGATACAGCACAGGCTACAGGCACTGATTATATATTCTCCGTTGGTACCAGAA
>DOZA01000161.1:0-17861 GCA_003518245.1 Bacteroidales bacterium
CGTGGTTAAATTCATTTTGGAATACATCATTAATAATTATATTTATAAATAAATAACGGGATCCCTGTTCTTGCAAGGGATTATATATTAAATAAATGAAATCCTGGAAACTAACCGGTATAAACCAGATGGAACTGCAGGAAATTCCTGATCCTGAAACTCCCGGAAAGGAAGAACTGTTACTAAGAATAGAAACAGTAGGTGTCTGTGGCTCTGATATACATTATTACACCACAGGCAGAATAGGCGAGCAGGTGGTTCAATACCCCTTCACAGTGGGTCATGAATGTGCGGCAACAGTGCTGGAAGCAGGGGAAGATGCCGGTGATTTCAAATATGGTGACAGGGTAGCCGTTGATCCTGCCATGCCATGTTATGAATGTGATCAGTGCCGGGCCGGCAGGGAGCATACATGCAGGAACCTGAGATTCCTTGGATGCCCGGGGCAGGCTGAGGGTTGCCTGTCAGAGATGATAATAATGCCTGCCCAAAGCTGTTTCAGGATACCTGATAAAATGTCATTCGCCGGGGCAGCATTTGCCGAACCACTATCTATCGGTTATTATGCTGTCAGCTTATCAAGGATAAAAGAGGGTGATAATATTGCAATCCTTGGAGCAGGACCAATAGGTGTCAGCGTATTATTATCTGCAAAAGGTGCCGGGGCCGGGGATATTTATATTACTGAAAAGATTGATGAAAGAATAAACATAGCAAAAAACCTGGGGGCATCATCAGCTTATAATGTTAACAGAGATGATGCTGTAAAAGAGATATCAGGGGAAGAGCCTGGTTTGTTGGACATTATATATGAATGTTGTGGTCAACAGGAGGCACTGGACCAGGCAATTAAACTCCTTAAACCAGGAGGTAAGCTGATGATTGTGGGAATTCCCGAATTCGAACGTTGGTCATTCCAGGCTGATCATGCCCGAAGAAAAGAGATATCAATTATTCATGTAAGAAGACAGAATGAATGCATGCAGCCTGCCATTGATCTTATCAGTGAAGGAAGGGTAAATACGGATATGCTTATCACCCACAGGTTTCCTTTTAAAAAGACAAAAGAGGCTTTTGACCTTGTCGCAGGCTATAAAGACGGGGTACTCAAGGCCATTATTGATATAAGATGCCAGATTGAAGATTTTAGATTTAAGAATTTCTGAAATCTTCAATCGTTAATCTTCAATCTTCAATCTAAGAGGCTTTCAATATTTTCAGGTTTACTTTTTCGAGTTTACGCGATGCATAATCGGCCGTAACAGTGAGTTTTTTCTCGTCTTTGCCCGGCAGTTCAAACATGTCATCCATCATAATGGCTTCGCAGATTGATCTCAGTCCGCGTGCACCCAGCTTGAACTCAATAGATTTATCGACCATATAATCAAGTGAGCTCTCATCAAATTCAAGCTCTATATCATCCATCTTGAAAAGCTTGATATATTGCTTTGTTATTGCATTCTTAGGCTCTGTAAGTATTCTGCGCAATACTTTCCTGTTGAGCGGATCCAGGTAAGTAAGTACCGGCAGCCGTCCTATTATCTCCGGTATCAGTCCGAATGATTTAAGGTCCTGGGGAGCTATATACTGAAGAAGGTTGTTCTTATCAATCTTCTCCCTGTCTTTGGAGGCTACGTAACCTACTATCTGTGTATTCAGCCTGTGGGCTATTTTTTTCTCAATACCATCGAAGGCACCACCACAGATAAAGAGTATATTTTTTGTATCCACCGGAATAAGTTTTTGTTCCGGGTGTTTACGCCCACCCTGTGGCGGCACATTAACTATTGATCCTTCGAGCAGTTTGAGCAGGCCCTGCTGTACACCTTCGCCCGACACGTCGCGTGTGATTGAAGGATTATCACTCTTGCGTGCTATTTTATCTATCTCATCAATGAATACTATTCCTTTTTCAGCAGCGGCCACATCATAATCAGCATTTTGCAGCAGTCTCGTCAGCAGGCTCTCAATATCTTCACCTACATAACCTGCTTCGGTAAGCACGGTAGCATCAACAATGGTGAAAGGGACATGAAGCATCCTGGCTATTGTTCGGGCCAGAAGGGTTTTACCTGTACCTGTTTCACCTACGAGGATAATATTTGATTTTTCTATTTCCACATCATCCTTGTCTTTTGGTTGCATAAGCCTTTTATAGTGGTTATAGACCGCTACAGAAAGATACTTTTTGGCATCATCCTGGCCTATGACATAGCTGTCGAGGAATTTCTTTATCTCTTCAGGCTTGAGGAGGGTGACATCTTCCAGTTTGAAGTCGGATTTGCTTCCCAGTTCCTCCATCACTATACTGTGAGCTTGTTCAATACAGTGATCACAGATATGCCCGTCAAGGCCTGCTATCAGAATATTTGCCTCTTTCTTTGTACGTCCGCAGAATGAGCATTTATCCATGGTAATATTTATTTCTTATTCTTTGCAAGAACTTCATCAATCATTCCATAGTCTTTAGCTTCTTCTGCAGTCATCCAGTAATCGCGGTCAGAATCTTCTTCAACCTTCTTGTAAGTGTTACCTGAATGAGATGCAATTATTTCGTAAAGTTCTTTTCTGAGTTTGACTATTTCTCGTGCAGTGATCTCTATATCAGAAGCAGGACCCTGAGCACCACCCATTGGCTGGTGTATCATTATCCTTGAGTGCTTCAATGCCGAGCGTTTGCCTTCACTGCCAGCCGTGAGTAAAACGGCACCCATTGATGCTGCCATACCCGTACATATGGTAGCTATATCAGCACTTATATATTGCATGGTGTCGTATATCCCAAGTCCTGCATGTACCGAACCACCGGGCGTATTAAAGTAAATCTGTATATCTTTTTCATTGTCAGTTGAATCGAGATACAGGAGCTGTGCCTGAATAATATTTGCCACATAATCATCAATAGGTAATCCAAGGAATATTATCCTGTCCATCATCAGGCGTGAGAAAACATCCATTGAAGCAACATTTAGCTTCCTCTCTTCTATAATGGTAGGGGAGATATAGCTGTTGTTGTTGACCATAGATGTATATTGCTGATAAGCCAGGCTGCTTAATCCAATATGACGCGTGGCATATTTTTTAAAATCATCTTTTTCCGCCATTGCTTAAAAGTTTAAATTGTTTGATCAAAGATAACAAAATAATAAGTAAAGCTTAAGAATTAGATCTATCTATTTAGGAAAGAGCTTGTTGAACTCATCAGTGCTTACTTTCTTATTGTCTATCTTTATTTCTTCCTTAATTTTAACAAGGACCTTGTCATCAATTACTTTATCGGCTATCCTCCGGTAATCTTCTTCTTTCTTTAATATTTCTTTTGCATAAGATTCGAGCTGGCTGTCTTCTGCATTATAGATACCATATTGCTGGAATTGAAGACGGGTAAATTCTTTTGCTTCTTTTAACATATCCTCTTCCTCGACCTTTATTTCATTCTCTTTTGCAACCTTATTCCTTATCAGCTGCCATCTCAGGTCTTTAACAAAATCTTCGAAGTCTTTCTCTACCTGGTCTTCAGTTATATCTTTATTTGTTGCCATCAGCCATTTCTTGAGAAATTCCTCCGGGAGTTCAAAGTCTGTTTTGCTGATAACCATATTGCGAGTGTCGAGGTTTAGCTTATAATCACTCTCCTTTGCCAGGTTATTACTTATTTCCTCGTCCAGCTTCTTCATAAACTCTTCCTCTGACTGCACTTTCCCCTCGCCATATACCCTGTCAAATAATTCCTGGTTAACATCAGCCATCTTGAACCTGTTAATTGCATTTATGGTGAACCTGTATACACCGTCAGTACCATCAAGCTTATTATGATCTGTTTGCAGCAAGCCAGCTATCTCGTGATCATTAGGGAATGATTTCCGTATATCAAAATCCACAGAGTCGCCCGCTTTGCGGCCTATAATATCTTTCTTAACGGGCTCATCTTTTATTACTTTAACTGACATTGATGAATCATGCCTGAGTGTTTCATCTATAGTATTTCCATCATCAGATAATTTAACTATATCACCTCTCAGCATGTCCTCTTCCGTAACTTCTTCAGCATCTTCATATTGACCAAATCTCCTGCGATAATTATCAAGGAAGTCACCTCGCAGTTTTTTATCTATTTTTATTTTATAGTATGGGACCTTATTCCTGGCTGAAAGGCTCACTTCAAATTCAGGTGCAAGGCCAATCTCAAATGAAAACTCGAACTCCTCCTGGGTTTCAATATCAATACTCTGATTATCATCTGTCTTGGGCAGGAGATCACCCAGTATTTCCAGTTTTTCTTCGGTAATATATTTACTGATATTTCCGGATACTATTTTATTTATCTCCTCGAGTTTTACATTACTGCCATACATTTTTTTGATCAATCCAAAAGGTACTTTCCCCGGCCTGAAGCCTTTAATATTGGCTTTTTTCTTATAGTCTTTCAGTACATCATTCATTTTTTC
This sequence comes from Bacteroidales bacterium, assembly GCA_003518245.1. Classification (GTDB taxonomy): domain Bacteria; phylum Bacteroidota; class Bacteroidia; order Bacteroidales; family VadinHA17; genus UBA9300. Next base: position 4,449 of record DOZA01000161.1, read on the forward strand.
CTCATAATCGTCCTTTACGACCTTGACTTTTAGTACTGCATTCAGTTCATCAATATTCTCCCTGGTAATATTCATCTTATAAATTTGTTTTTAACAGATAAAAACCGCCTAACAACCGGTATTACCATTTGTTTAAGCGGCTATTTTTAATTAGTGCGGATGAAGGGACTCGAACCCCCACGCCCGAAGGCACTAGATCCTAAGTCTAGCGCGGCTACCAATTACGCCACATCCGCGTGAAATTAAGCGCAAAAGTAGTAATATTTAAATAAACTGGCAATAGCAATTGGAAAGGTGTTTATCAAGGCGGTATTTGCAGCTACTGCCTGAGCTCAAAGTTCTTACCAAGGTATAATCTTCTTACCTGCTCATCACCTGCCAGCTGTTCGGATGTTCCTGATTTCAGTATTTTACCTTCAAACAGCAGGTATGCCCTGTTTGTGATGGATAATGTCTCATGAACATTATGATCGGTTATCAGTATACCAATATTCCTGTCTTTCAGATGTGCCACTATCTCCTGGATATCTTCAACAGCAATAGGGTCGACACCTGCAAATGGTTCATCGAGAAGTATAAAGTTTGGTTTCAGGGCAAGTGCACGTGCTATCTCTGTTCTTCTCCTCTCTCCCCCCGACAACTGTATACCAAGGCTTTTTCTTATTTTTTGCAGACCAAATTCGGTAAGTAATGATTCTCTTCTTTCTACCTGTTCTTCTTTTGGAAAGCCTGACATTTCAAGGACGGCTTTGAGATTATCTTCAACACTCAGTTTACGGAATACAGATGCTTCCTGTGCAAGATAGCTTATTCCCAGCTTTGCCCTTTTATATACAGGCAGGCCTGTGATATTCGTATCATCTATAAAGATTCTTCCCTCATCGGCTTTTATCAGGCCAACGATCATATAGAAAGAGGTTGTTTTACCGGCTCCATTAGGACCTAGCAGACCAACTATCTCGCCCTGTTCAAGGTCAACAGAGACTTTATTTACAACAGCCCTGTTGCGATATCTTTTAACCAGATTTTCAGTGTGTAGTTTCATAACAGGAAAAATTTATGGTTTGCTCTCAGGGTTCGTTTCATCTTCCTCCCATTTAGATTCCAGCCTTTCCTGGTCTTTTGCTATTACCCTGCGTGAAATAATTATGCTCATTTCATAAAGAAATAGCAGGGGAAAACAAACCAGTACCTGGCTGAAAATATCAGGTGGGGTGATAATAGCTGACAGGGCCAATATGACAATTATAGAATGCTTCCGGTATTTCTTAAGGAAATGGGGATCAACCAGGCCTATTTTTGTCAGGAAATAAGAAAGGATAGGTAACTGAAAAATCACACCGCTTGCCAGTGCTATGGAAGCAACGGTGCCTATATATGACCTCAGGTTTATCTGGTTGGTGACCTCGGCACTTACATTATATGAACCAAGGAAATGAACCGAAAGAGGTATAATAACATAATAGCCAAACAATACCCCGCTGATGAACAGGAGGGAAGAAAAGAAAACGGCACCCCTGGTGTATTTCTTTTCACTGGAGTAAAGAGCCGGTCTGAAAAACCTCCAGAACTCCCAGAATATATAAGGAAAGGCCAGTATTATACCTGCTATAAGCGATACAGCTATATGAGTGGTAAACTGCCCGGCCATACGTATGTTGATTATTTCAAACGGGTTGGTATTTATACAAAGAGCATTAATATTAACAAGCTGCCCCAGCTGGCAGAGAAGCCTGTTGGTTAAAAAATCAGGGTTCTTGGGAGCTATGATTATGGTGTCAAATATTATATCATTATATATAAAGGCAACAATACCAACCACAAAAATAGCAAGCACAGATCTGACTATATGCCACCTCAACTCCTCAAGATGCTCAAGAAAAGACATCTCATTATCGTCTTTCACACTTTTGCTATTTTTCTTCATGCTAAAGTTAAGCCTGTGAATAAGAAAATTTCAGGCTGTAAAGATGATAAAACAAATTAATCAAAACAAGAGGTAATTTTATATTGTTATAAGATGTAAATGGCTGTTAACTACAACATTTCTTTGTAAATTTCATTTATTTTTTAAAAAAGATTGATGATAAATAAAGCGAAAATTGTAAATTGTATAAGTATGATCAGTATAAAGGATGATAACAATCACCTATGTTTTTATCATCATGGTTAAATTGATAGGGAAATTTTTTTAACTTTATAATAATACATGAAATTCTAATTTCTTGGAATGACAGAAGGGTAAAAAGGATGGATGATTCGAGAATTATATACGACTATCTGAAGAGATACTTTGGGTTTAATACGTTTAAGGGAAACCAGGAAGAAATAATCAGGAATGTACTTGCAGGAAGGGATAGTTTCGTTCTTATGCCTACAGGTGGAGGAAAATCACTTTGCTACCAGTTGCCGGCCGTCATAAAAGATGGTACAGCAATTGTTATTTCTCCGCTGATAGCCTTAATGAAGAACCAGGTTGATTCCATAAGGAACTTTTCAACAAGTGATAACCTGGCTCACTTTTTAAATTCCTCACTTACCAAGTCAGCAATAACCATGGTAAAGCAGGATGTGCTGAAAGGTCAGACAAAACTATTATATGTGGCCCCTGAATCACTCACCAAGGAGGATAATATTGAGTTTTTAAGAAAGGTGGAAATATCTTTTTATGCAATTGATGAAGCACATTGCATATCAGAATGGGGCCATGATTTCAGGCCTGAATATCGTAAAATCAGACCTATTGTTGACACCATTGGCCGATCACCTATTATAGCCCTTACAGCAACAGCCACCCCGAAAGTGCAACATGATATACTGAAAAACCTTGACATCCTCAAGGCCAATGTGTTCAAGTCATCCTTTAACAGGCCTAACCTGTATTACGAGGTAAGACCAAAAGTAAATACCACTAAAGAGATACTTAAGTTTATTAATGGTAACCAGGGTAAATCAGGTATAATTTATTGCCTCAGCAGGAAAAAAGTTGAAGAGATTGCTCAAATACTCCAGGTCAACGGTATTAAAGCATTACCTTATCATGCAGGAATGGACTCGGCAACCAGGACAGCCAACCAGGATAAATTCCTTATGGAAGAGATTGATGTTATTGTTGCTACTATTGCTTTCGGAATGGGTATAGATAAACCTGATGTAAGGTTTGTTATTCATTACGATATACCAAAGAGCCTTGAAGGGTATTACCAGGAAACAGGTAGGGCAGGAAGAGATGGCAGCGAGGGCAGGTGTATAGCATATTATTCTTACGACGATCTTCAGAAACTGGAGAAATTTATGCAGGGTAAGCCAATTAATGAGCAGGAAATAGGTAAACAGTTATTACTTGAAACAGCTTCCTATGCTGAGTCCTCACTGTGCAGACGCAAATTACTGCTGCATTATTTCGGTGAAGAATACAAGCCTGATAACTGTGAGTCATGTGATAATTGCCTGCATCCCAAAAAGGAATTTGAAGGCAAACAGTATGTTGTAAAAGTACTGCAGGCAATCAGTGAGATAAAAGAAAAGTTTAAGGCTGACCATGTTTCTAAAATACTGACAGGTATTAACAGCTCGGCTATAAAATCGTATAACCACCATAAGCTGGATATATTCGGCAGCAGTGATGGGAAAGATGAGAAATTCTGGAATATGGTCATTCGTAGATCATTGATAGCAAAACTTTTATTTAAGGAAATAGAAAATTATGGAATACTTAAACTTACTGATAAGGGAAGAGAATTTATAAATAACCCTGAGTCCTTCATGCTTACGGAAGATCATGATTATGGCGAGGTGGCTGAAGAAGAAGGCTACAGGGGTGGCGCCGGAGCTGTTGATGATGAATTGTTCAGCATTCTGAAAGATCTCAGGAAAAAAATATCCAAGCTGAAAAATGTGCCTCCTTTTGTCATTTTCCAGGACCCCTCGCTTGAAGATATGGCTATACAATATCCTATTACAATTGAAGAATTGCAGAATATCTCTGGTGTAGGTGTGGGCAAAGCCCAGAGATATGGTAAGGAATTTGTAGAGGTTATAGGGAGATACGTGGAAGAAAAGGAAATAGTACGCCCACAAGACCTTATAATTAAGTCGGTAATAAATAAATCGGGACTTAAAGTATATATCATTAAAAGTATAGATAATAAACGCTCGCTTGAAGATATTGCAGATGCCAAGGGTATTGAGATGAATGATCTGATTACTGAAATTGAGTCAATTGTACATTCAGGAACAAGGCTGAATCTTTCATATTATATTGACCAGGTAATCGATGATGACCACCAGGATGATATAACAGTATATTTCAAAGAAGAAGCAGAATCGGATTCGCTCGAAGATGCCCTGGAAGAGCTGGGCAATGAATATGAGGAAGAGGAAATAAGACTTATGCGTATCAAATTCCTTTCTGAATTTGGGAACTAACAGTATTTCGATTAGCTAAAGTCCATCTCATTTGAACCACTGATTTTCCACGTAGCAAATGGATTGATGGAATGATTCCATATTTTTCTGCACTTATTTCCGATTATCTGCTACATTCTGTATTTTCACCCGTCTTTATTCAAAATTTATTACATAATGATCCTTGAAACATTTAAGCTAAGTAAAAGTTACGGAACAATACAAGCAGCTGATGACGTTAGCCTGGAGGTTGAAAAAGGAACTGCTTTTGGGCTTCTGGGACCTAACGGCAGTGGCAAAACAACCACACTGGGTATAATTATGTCAGTGCTCAAACCTGAAAGAGGTTCCTTTAAGTGGTTCGGGAAAGAGCCTGAGCCATCTGTATATAAAAGGATAGGATCACTTGTTGAGGTTCCGAATTTTTTTAATTATCTGTCACTCAGGCGCAACCTTGAGATTGTAGCACGTATACGGGGCACCGGTGATTCAGATATTAAAAGAGTGCTCGACCTGACAGGCCTTCGTAATCGATCTTCATCAAGATACGACACCCTGTCGCTTGGGATGAAGCAGAGATTGGCACTGGCGTCAATAATAATGGGTAACCCCGAGGTGCTGGTACTTGATGAGCCGGCAAATAGTCTTGATCCAGAGGGAATAGCAGAGGTAAGGAAGATAATAATGGAACAGAAAGAACAGGGTAAGACAATTATTATGGCAAGCCATATACTCGATGAAGTAGAGAAAGTATGCAGCCACGTTGCAATACTCAAAAAAGGAAAAACACTGGCTTCGGGCAGGGTTAATGAACTGCTTGTTACAGATGATATTCTAGTGATTGATTCCGGCAATAACGAATTATTGAAAAAAGGCCTCCTGGAAAAAGGACTGGTGAAAAAAGCTGAATTAAGGGACAATATTCTTGAAGTAATACCTTCAAGCGGAGTCAGCTCCGGAATTATAAACGCTTATGCAGCCGAAAAGGACATAAATGTGAACCAATTATATATTAAAAAGAGTACACTCGAGGAACAATTCCTGGAACTCGTAAAAGAATAAAGCATCCGGATATGAAAAGAATGATTGGATTAGAATGGGCTAAGATCTCCTCATATGGCTTCTTCAGGGTTATACTGATACTCACCTTAAGCCTTTTCCTGTTAACTGTATTTGTTTTTTCCCGTATTGATATATCATTACCCGGTTTTACATGGAGAAACCTGTTCAGGTTTCCTGATATATGGCCTTCATTTGCATGGGTGGCCAGCTGGTTTAATCTCCTGCTGGCGATACTGGTTATTACTATTGCCGGTAATGAATTTACAGGGAGAACACTGCGACAACAGATTATGACAGGGCTGAGCAGAGAAGAGTGGCTTGCTGGTAAAGGAATACTTATTATCGGACTGGCCCTTTTTGGAGTGGTCATGGTAAGCATTGCTGGATTTGTTTTCGGATTTATTTATACCCGCGAATTAAGCCTGGGCACTATATTCAGTAATATGGATATACTGCTTGTATACATGGTTCAGGCTATAGGGTATATGGTACTGGGGATGTTATTTATTACTGTGCTCAGGTCAAATACCCTTGCTATAATATTATACCTTCTATACTTCATAATGATTGAACCTATTATCCGTGGTTTATGTCCCGTGGAGGTAAGACCCTGGTTCCCTGTAAAAATAATCAGTCATCTTACGCCGTTCCCCGAGGTTCTGAAAGTAACTTCAGGCGAAGCTCTGGATAACAGTAATATGACTTTCGAGAATATAGGTTTAATGCCCAGGCAACTGGAAGATTCAACCACCACAATTATGGCGCTGGTATATATTTTAGTTTTCGCGATACTTACTTATCTCGCTGTAAAGAAGAAAGACCTGTAAATATACCTGCCAGGCCGGTTATAGCAACATAGAAAGGATATAAAAATTGTGCCGGGAGAAATAAGGATAATAATCCTGCCTTATGTCTTTTAACGGATATTGTTATAAGCATTAGCATATCCGGTATAGATTTCAGTATTATCATAGATAAATACACTACCCACAGGGATGGGATAAACAGTGAAACGGTAAAAACAATACTGACAGCCAGGTTAGTAAGAAAAACAATAGAAGAGATACCCAGCAGGAAAGGGTCTTTGTAAAAAGGACTCTTTGATGTCCATCTTATTCTTTGTTTTAAGAATGATCTTATTGAGTCGGGGCCATAGGTTAATACAGTACTATCAGCTGAACCAATCCAGCTGATTGATTTACCCTGCTGCCTGAAATTCTCCATCAGGAAGATATCATCTCCAGACACAATGTCTGGCTTGACCATTTCAAGATACCTGTCGCCGGGGTTTTTGAAACACAGGTTGGCGCCATTACACATAACAGGCATGTCATTTTTTGTAAATATTTCTGTTATTGCCTGCAGTGAAAGAAACTCCAGCTGTATAAGCCGGTTTGACACTTTACCCGTGTCTATTATATCAACAGCCCCGATTATCATATCTGAATTAAATAGTAAAACATGATCATACAATTCCTTTAGCCATTTCTTTTTTACACGGCAGTCTCCATCTGTTGTTACAATGAATTCACCTTTTGCATTATTGATACCCAGGGCTATAGCTCTCTTTTTACCATTACCTGCGGCATACAATATTTTTTTTTCTGGTAGTGGTATAGATGAATTATTAATGATCTCAACTGTTGAATCAGATGATTTATCGTCTACAAATATTATTTCAAATTTTAAGGGATCAAGCTCTTGCTCAGCAAGATCATTTATCAGTTTCTTAATATTCGCTGCTTCATTTTTTACTGGGATTATAACAGAGAAGAGTTTCTGATTCTTTCCGTATCTCCTTACCTCGGTTTTTCCTTCACTTTTCTTAAGTTGCTGCCTGCCCCATAAGACAAGGAAGAGAAATACATAAGGCAGAAGAATAGTAATCAGCCAGGTCATGATATGCTATTTAAGCCATTCGTACATCTTGTAATGATTACTGTTCATTCCCATTTCCTCATATGTTTTTTGTGCCTTCGTATTGTTTTTTTCAACATATAAGCGCAGGCAGGGAACATTATTCTGTATGGCTGTTTCTCTTACATGCCCGCACATCTGCCTGAATACCCCTTTACGTCTGCTTCCTGGCTCTATATAAACTGACTGGAACCACCATATATAGCTATTCCTCCAGTCGCTCCATTCAAAGGTGATAAGAAGTGATCCTATCACCTCATTATTCTTTTCGGCAACATAATATTTCCCTTTGTACGGATCAGCAAAAACAGCATGGACACCCTGGTAAATAGTTTCATGGTCGAGGCTGATATTTTCTGTTTCCCGGGCCATCATTTTCTGAAATTCGATAATTTTTTCAGCGTCTATTATCCGCGCTTCCCTGATAAAAAGATTTTTCATCCCTGATATTTTATAATTCTCTGTACTCATCCCAGTTAAGTATTCCTATTTCTTCAGGTTTTATCCTGCAGAAAGCAAGTATAAAGGCTCTTGCCAGCCTTGCATTGGTGAGAAGGGGTATATTGAAATCAACAGCATTTCTTCTTATGCTATAGTCATTATTAAGCTCATCTTTAGAAAGGTCTTTGGGTATATTTACTACAAGGTCAACCTTTCTTGAGCGTATAAGATCAATTGTGTTGGGTGATTTATCCTCATCGGGCCAGTATGCCACTTCAGCTTCCACCCCTGCATTCTCAAGAAATTGTTGTGTGCCCCTGGTGGCATATAGTTTATATCCTTTTTCCCTTAATGCCCTTGCACTGTTAAGCATTTCGACCTTTGACCGTGCCGGCCCTGTCGACAGCAGTATTGATTTCTCCGGGATAGTATATCCCACCGAGAGCATTGATTTGAGTATAGCTTCATAAAATCCCTCGCCCAGGCATCCCACCTCACCGGTAGATGACATATCCACTCCAAGCACGGGGTCGGCTTTAGCAAGCCGGGAGAATGAGAACTGGGGAGCTTTAACGCCAACATAGTCAAGGTCAAACACTGATTTATGCGGTTTGCTTACCTCGCTGCCCAGCATTACTTTTGTTGCCAGTTCAATAAGGTTTGTCTTCAGTACCTTGGATACAAAAGGCATGCTGCGACTGGCCCTGAGGTTACATTCAATCACCTTAATATCATTATCCCTTGCCAGAAACTGGATATTGAATGGCCCGCTGATATTCATCTCTCCTGCAATCAGCCTGCTGATGCGTTTTATTCGCCTCACCGTTTCGAAATATATTTTTTGTGGAGGAAATACTATGGTTGCATCTCCTGAATGGACACCGGCAAATTCGACATGTTCACTTATGGCATATGCCATTATTTCACCGTTACGGGCAACAGCATCAATCTCTATCTCCTTTGCGTTTTCAATAAACTCTGATACCACGACAGGGTATTGTTTGGACACACTTGCAGCAAGGTCAAGAAAATGAGTAAGCTCATCTCTGTTAGATACCACGTTCATTGCTGCTCCTGACAGAACATATGATGGTCTTACGAGCAATGGAAAACCAAGCCTTTCTGCAAATTTGTTAATATCCTGAACACTTGTTAGTTCACGCCACTCGGGCTGGTCAACCTCCAGTTCATCGAGCATGCTTGAGAACTTATGCCTGTTCTCTGCCCTGTCGATTGATTCGGGTGAGGTACCTAATATATTGACATCCTCTTTATGCAGGCGCATGGCCAGGTTATTTGGTATCTGCCCTCCCATTGATACAATAACTCCCCAGGGTGTTTCAAGATCAATAATATCCATCACCCTTTCAAAGGATAATTCATCGAAATATAACCTGTCACATGTATCATAGTCAGTGCTTACGGTCTCAGGATTATAGTTGATCATTACCGAGCGGTACCCTTCATGTCTGATCGTATCTATGGCATTAACAGAGCACCAGTCAAATTCCACACTTGATCCTATCCTGTAAGCTCCTGAGCCCAGTACTATTACAGAACGTTTATCATTTTCATACCATATGTCGTGCTCGGCACCACTGTATGTCAGGTAAAGATAATTTGTGACTGCCGGATATTCAGCTGCAAGGGTATCTATTTGTTTAACCCATGGTATTATGCCTTTTGATTTACGGTATGATCGTACCTTGTTCATTTCTTCCTCAATGTCAGCAGGGCCGGGGTCACTGATATACCTTGATATCTGGAAATCGGAGAAGCCAAAGATCTTTGCCTGCTTTACCAATTCATCAGGCACATCCTGTATTGTACTGTATTCCATCAGTGTATTACGAGTATCAATAATATTTTTCAGTTTATACAGGAACCATTTATCAATACGTGTAAGCTCATGTATCATATCAATGGGTAATCCTTTTTCCAGTGCTTCTGCTATTACAAATATCCGCATATCTGTAGGCTCGGATAATTCTTTTTCAATGTCTTTAAAACTAAGGTTCCTGTTGCCCACAAACCCGTGCATGCCCTGACCTATCATCCTCAGCCCTTTTTGTATCACCTCCTCGAAGGTTCTTCCTATAGCCATTACCTCACCCACACTTTTCATACTGCTGCCTATATGGTGTGATACACCCTGGAATTTGTTCAGGTCCCAGCGCGGTATCTTACATACTATATAATCAAGTGCCGGTTCAAAGCATGCAGTAGTTGTTTTTGTTACTGAATTTTTCAACTGATGAAGTCCATATCCCAGGGCCAGCTTGGCAGCCACAAAAGCCAGGGGATATCCTGTTGCCTTTGAAGCAAGAGCACTTGATCGTGATAATCGTGCGTTTACTTCGATTACCCTGTAATCTTCTGATACAGGGTCCAGGGCATACTGCACATTACACTCACCTATAATGCCTATATTCTTGATAATTTTTATTGAGAGCTCCCTCAGCTTGTGATACTCCCTGTTAGTGAGAGTTTGAGATGGGGCAACAACAATACTTTCTCCCGTATGAATACCCAGAGGATCGAAGTTTTCCATATTACATACTGTAATACAATTATCAAACCTGTCTCTTACAACTTCATATTCAACCTCTTTCCATCCTTTTAGTGACTCTTCCACAAGTATTTGCCCGGTATAGGAAAAAGTCCTTCCTGCAAGCTGCAAGAGCTCATCCCTGCCGGAACAAAATCCTGAGCCCTGGCCACCAAGGGTATAGGCAGCCCTGATGATGATAGGATATCCCAGTTTCTCAGCTGCTGCAAGTGCCTCATCGACAGATTTGACAGCAATGCTCCTGGGTGTCTTGATATTTATATGCTTAAGCTTTTTAACAAATAATTCCCTGTCCTCGGTATCCATTATTGCCTGTACAGGAGTACCAAGTACCTTAACATTATATTTTTCCAGTGTGCCATCAAGAAACAGCCTGGTGCCACAGTTAAGGGCTGTTTGTCCGCCGAAGGACAATAACATACCATCAGGTTCTTCCCTTGCTATTACCTGCTCTACAAACCATGGGGTAACGGGTAAGAAATATATCTTATCGGCAACTTTATCCGATGTTTGAACAGTAGCTATATTAGGATTAATAAGAACCGTTTCAATACCTTCCTCACGCAAGGCTTTCAGTGCCTGTGAGCCACTGTAATCAAACTCACCGGCTTCTCCTATTTTAAGAGCACCTGATCCCAGTATGATTACTTTTTTTATGTCTTCTTCCTTCATGGTAATTATTATACACCGATTATTTATACCGGCCCTGCTTCCATTTTTCTATGTTGTCAATAAATATATCGAACAAAAAATCTGTATCTGTAGGACCACCTGATGCTTCAGGATGAAACTGGGTAGAAAAGAAAGGTTTATCCCTGTGTTTCATCCCTTCATTAGTGTTATCATTCACATTGATAAAAAGAGGTTCCCAGTCTTTTCCAAGGCTATCGTTATCAACCGCGAAACCGTGGTTTTGAGAAGTAATAAATGCCCTGTTTGTTCCGCACTGGATAACAGGCTGATTATGGCTTCTGTGACCGTATTTAAGTTTATAGGTATCAGCTCCTGAAGCCAGACCCATCAACTGGTTGCCTAGACAAATACCAAAAACAGGAATATCTTTCTCAAGCGACCTGACAATATTAGAAATGGTTTCGATACACATCCTGGGGTCCCCCGGTCCATTTGATATAAAAAGGCCATCATACTCCAGCGAATGATAATCAAAGTCCCATGGAACCCGTATAACTTCGGTATCCCTCTTAAGCAGGTTACGTATGATATTATATTTAACACCGCAGTCGATCAGAACAATCCTGTGTTTGCCCTTTCCGTATCTCAGGGTTTCTTTTATGCTTACTTCCTTAACCAGATTATCAATGTTAGGGTCATGAAAAGATGTTTCCATTCCATCAGGCTCAATCTTTCCCAGCATTGATCCTTTTTCCCTTAGCCTTTTAGTGAGAGCCCTTGTGTCAATGCCATAGATCCCTGGAATATTATTTTTTTCAAGCCATTGATGAAGACTCCCGGCAGCACTCCAGTGGCTGTATTCAAAAGAATAATCAGAGACTATAAGACCTTTTATATGTATTGATGATGATTCATGGAAGATATATAGCTCATCTTTTGACTCTTTACCGGGCGCTCCATAATTTCCTACCAAGGGGTAAGTAAGGCATAAAATCTGACCACGGTATGAGGGGTCGGTAAGGCTTTCGGGATAACCTGTCATTGCTGTGTTGAATACTACTTCACCTGCTGAGGTAACTACTTTACCAAAAGACTTACCCCTGTAAACGGTACCATCTTCAAGGCTGAGTTTTACCGGTATTGCATTTTTCATATATCTCAAAGTTTTAGCAGGGCATTTTTAATATTATCAATTGCTCTTTTCAGAGTATCAAGGGGGCATGCTATATTCATTCTCATAAAACCTTCACCCCCCGGGCCGAAAACCGTGCCCTTACTCATTCCTACTCCGGCTTTGTATATGAAGAATTTGTTCAGTTCACCAGTATCCATACCCATCTCCCTGCAATCGAGCCATATCATATATGTTGCCTCAGGAGGTACAGGCCTGATTAATTTTGTTTCCTGCAGTTCTTTAACCACATACTCAACGTTTATGTTTATATAATCAAGCATACTATCAAGCCATTCATCACCATGGGTGTAAGCAGCAATAGAGGCTTCTGTACCAAAGATATTACCTCCCGAAATATGCAGGCTTTCAATAATACTGTCAAATTTCTTCTTAAGTTCGGGGTTACTGATAATCATGGATGATGTTGAAAGGCCGGCAAGGTTAAATGTTTTGCTCGGAGCCATACATGTAAGGGTGATATCAGCAATATCAGGTGACAGGCATGCAAGGGGTGTATGCCTGTAAGGGGGCAAAACAAGGTCTGAATGGATTTCATCACTGATAATCAGAATATTATTATCGGCACATATGCCGGCTATTGTTTCCATCTCATGCTTCGTCCAGGACCTTCCAACAGGATTATGAGGGTTGCAAAGAAATAACATTCTGGCTCCTTCAGATGCTTTCTTTTTCAGTTTGCCAAAATCAATCTCCCATTTACCATCATTTTCAATAAGCTGGTTATAAACCAGTCTGCGACCATGATCAGTTACTGCATTATAAAAGGGGAAATATACGGGAGGTTGTATTATTATTCCGTCACCCCTGTCCGTATATGCGAGGGTACATATATTAAGTGCCGGTACTATACCCGGGCTGAAAGATATCCAATCTTCATTTATTTCCCATGAATGTCTTCTTTCAACCCATTTTCTCAGGGAGGAAAAATATTCTTCACGCCTTATTGTATAACCCAGTATTTCATGATCCAGCCTTTGTCGGAGGGCTTCTATTACAAACGGAGGGCTTTTAAAATCCATATCAGCCACCCACATAGGGATTACACTGTCAGTGCCAAAAACATCTTTCCTGGAGTCGTATTTTACACAGCTTGTTCCCTGCCGGTCAACAGGTTCATCAAAGTTATATGTCATATCCCAGAGTTATTTCCGGGGTTCAAAGGTAGTAATAAATAACGACAAACGACGAA
>DOZA01000161.1:17898-20730 GCA_003518245.1 Bacteroidales bacterium
GTCGTTAGTCTTTCGTCTCTATTGTGAGTCAAGTGCCAGGAGAGCAAAGCTGGCTAACCAGTGCCCTCCCTCATAATTTCCATCGGCAATATCAGGCAGGGAATAATTGATATGCTCATTTGCCATCTTAGCCAGGTGCTGGTAATCATTAAGGCTGTTTGCAATGCCGTAAAGGCACCATGCCCTGCTGAAATTAAGCCCATCAAGGTGGGCAAGCTGGCTATCGGTTCTGTCGCTTACTACTCCGGGTTCCATAATATATGAAGGATCAGACAAATCAGGCAGAAAGCTTTTCAGCCATACTTCAAATTCTTCAGCATCAAGCACCCGTCGCATAATATCTGCCTCCTCCAGGCATGGTGAGAGGAAATCATTACCCCCGGGCTCCCATGAAACAGGGCATTCAGTATCATAAAAATAAAACTCCCTGGCTTTATTCTTAATAGCAATTAAAAGGCTGTCGTTATCCGTTGAAGCTGCATAATCATATGCGAAACATAAACCGAAGGCAGTGTTGGTGTGTGTCCCTACCCTGATAGGGTAATGAAGCCTGGGCAGAAATTCAATATACATCTCAGATATAAGACCGGCAAGAGGTGAAATATTATTATACATTTCACGGCCAAAAGCTGAATCCCATGTATAAAGCTCCTCTGCAAGTTTTAACAGCCATGCCCAGCCATATGTTCTTTCAAACGTTCTGTTATGATCCTTACTGAAATATTCTATCTCCTTCTGAATGTTATCCGTATCAAGACTCTTGCTAAGCAGTGATTTCATCTCTTCATATTTTTCAAGGCCTGGGAATTTTTTCATTAACATAACAACTGACCAGTGCCCGTGCACTGATGAATGCCAGTCAAAACAACCACAAAACGAGGGGTGTAAATCGCGGGGAGGCAGAAGATCTTCATCCCCGGTAATTGTCTGGTTAAGCTTATTGGGATACTCCTTTTCAATGCATGAAATAGGCAGGTCAGCAAGCCTGTTTGCCTCATTTATATCCAGGACAGGACGAGAGGAAGATAAGGATGCCAGATCATGGCCACGCTCTTCCTTCCTGTTAGTCTGGCAAGCAGATAGTAATAATATGATTATATATACTAATACAGGATTTTTCATAGCACAATTTATTTCGTTGATAGTCTTAACGGGTTACTTAGCTTTCAAACTTAACACTAAAAAATATGATTTTTTGTATTATTAGGCCCTGTATTAATATATTTTATAAATTTACGCCAGTAAGAAGGGGGAAGATATAACCCTTTTATTAGATTGAAGAATACAAATAAATAATAAATAGTTATTTCCGATGAAGAGAATCCTATTAATTGCACTTGCCTTGTTATTAGCAGCTTCTTCTTTATTTACATCATGTAAATCATGTAAAAAAAGGGATGCTGATAAAGATCAAAAACAAATACCAATCGACCTGGTTGGTGAGATTACGGATAAAATTGAAAGAGCGGTATATCCGATACCCTCCTCTGCAGAAATAATAAAGATGCTTACCGAGCTCGAGGTAGGATACATTATAGGTGTGTCAAATCCTGTTGATAATGCATCCAACTATATCACCAGCAAGAGTCAGGCTCTTAACCTTGGTATCTACGGTGCAGACCTCAGTTATGCTACGCTGTATAACATGAACCAGGATGTGATAAATTACCTGGATGTAATCAGGGAGCTAACAAATAACCTGAAAATGTCAAAGATTTATTCAAAAGCATTGTATGATGATATTAAGAATAGTTTTGACAACAGGGACAGGCTCGTATCTATATTACAGGAAGCATTCAACGAAACTTATTCATACCTTTCGGATAACAACCAGCAATCCTTAGCCTTACTGGTGGTTGCAGGCGCCTGGGTCGAGGGGATGTATATCACAACCCATATATCAGAATCGGTATATCATGTCGAGGGTATTGTGAGGGTTTTGCTGGAGCAAAAAGAATCGTTTGAATTATTCCTGGAGATAGCCAGTCAACATGATGAAGACCCGGTTGTAAGTGAGATACTTGAAATTCTCAAACCTGTAGAAGAAGTATATAAAGAAGTAGAGGAGGGCAGTTTTACACTTAGGAATGTGGAAGATATAACAGCGGCTGTTGCATCTGTAAGGGATAAACTGGTATCTTAAATATTGCTTTTTATGATGGACCGTGAAAGTAGATCTCAAATGCTATTTGCTTCACGGTTTTTTATTAAACAGAGCTTCAATGAGGGAACTTGTATTACTTGCTTTAATACATATTTTCGCAATCTTGTCCCAGGTAAACCCTGGAGGAATTACCAGGCATGGTAGAAATATATTAAGGGGATACCTGAGGAGATACCTGAACCAGGAGCTGGAAGAAGAGTATTATAAAATATTTGAAACAACCCATGACTTTTATTCTGAGGAACTATCAAGTCTTAACGATGAAGAGCTTAAGGATGAGGCCTCACTTATTACTTTCCAGATAACTAATATATGCAGGCAGATACGAAAAGGCCTGCTCCTCGAAGAAAGGATGATCGTTTTTCTTCAGCTTCTCGAGTTTGTTTATGAAGACAGTGAAGTAACCTCCCAGGAACAGAAAATTATTGAAATTGTAGCACGTACATTCAATGTCTCTGATAAAGAATATACCAATTCATGTGCTTTTATGCTTGGTGACAGGATGGATGAGGTGAGCCCGGAAACACTTATATTAGTCGAAGGACAGGGAGGTGAAAAACGATTTTCCGACTCATTCAAAAATAAAAGCAAATGGAATAAGCTTACTGTAAAGGGGCTGGAGGGAAGCATTTTTGTCCTTCACATAGAAAGTATACATATCCTGTTAT
>DOZA01000017.1 GCA_003518245.1 Bacteroidales bacterium
TATACTCATGATTCTCAGGAATATAAGACACCGTACCATTTGCAGTCTTTTCCGAACCACCTATTCTGTGCTCTCTTCCCCTTGTTCCGGGTATGGCCCATTTCCTGTTCAGCTTTTCCGGATCACGTTCATAAGCAATAAATTCATCATCGCCTTCACCAATAATTGGTGGTTTTATTTCAGGCAGCGAATCCATCGATGGTATCTTCCATGGTTCAGAGCCATTAGCAAGAAAACCGTCGGATAACAGTATGACCGGCACCATATGCTCCAGTGCTATTCTGGCAGCTTCAAAAGCATATTTAAAACAATTGGATGGTGTGCTCGTCGCAATAACCACCACAGGGCATTCACCGTTACGGCCGAACAATGCCTGCAGCAGGTCAGACTGTTCTGTTTTTGTTGGTAAACCTGTTGATGGACCTCCACGTTGTACGTTAACTATAACCAGAGGTAGCTCAGTCATAACGGCCAGGCCCAGTGCTTCCGCTTTGAGAGCCATGCCTGGCCCAGAAGTAGATGTAATAGCCAGGTTCCCGGCAAAGCTTGCACCAATAGCGGTACAAATTCCTGCAATCTCATCTTCAGCCTGGAAACTTTTTACACCAAGGTCTTTCCTTGCCGACAGAGCTTCAAGGATACCCGTTGCCGGAGTGATAGGGTATGATCCTATGAAAAGGCCCAGACCGGCTTTTTCAGCAGCAGCAAGAAACCCCCATGATGCAGCAGTATTACCATCAATGGTACGATACAAACCCTTTTCAATACTTGCAGGACTTACCTTATAAACAGGGGTCATAACTTCAATGGTCTCAGCATAATTATATCCTGCCCTTAATACAGTGAAGTTAGCCTCAATAATCTTAGGTCGCTTACTGAACTTCTTTTTTATATATTCTTCAGTATATTCAAGCTCATATCCGAATAACCAGTAAACCATGCCAAGGGCAAACATGTTCTTGGTACGTAAAACTGATTTGGGATCAAGCCCGTAATTCTTAAGTGCTCCCTTTACTATTGAAGTAATAGGTGCCGAGATAATATTATAGTTATCCAGCTTATCCTCTTTAACAGGATCGCTTTCGTATCCTGCTTTTTTAATATTCTTCTCGGTAAAATTGTCCTCATCAATAATGACAATACCTCCTTCACTAATAAATCTGGCATTCGCTTTTACTGCTGCAGGATTCATAGCAACAAGCACATCTGCAAAATCACCAGGTGTATTAACCTCTGAATGCCCAACATGTACCTGAAATCCTGATACTCCCCCCACAGTACCCTGTGGGGCACGTATCTCGGCCGGGTAGTCCGGGAAAGTTGACAGATCGTTACCAAAAAGGGCTGAGGTATTGGAAAATAAAGTTCCGGTAAGCTGCATTCCGTCACCTGAATCACCTGAGAAACGTATAACTACCTCTTCTCTTTCGATGACACGCTCGCTCTTATTCATAATTTTTATTAATTAATTAGCCACAAAAATGAACTTTTTTATGAGGCCTAAAAATAAATGCATACGAAGACCTCTGATTTTCATATGCATCGAGAAAAATAAGTATGCTTTTCTTTCTAGTTTTGATATTTTAAAATGGTTGTAATTGCTACTTGTGCAAAATTAAGCAAATTCATTTGTGAAAATTCAACATTTCACGATTTTTTTATACATGATTTTGGTCATGTTTTCCATTTATATGAAATTTACTCATTAATTTAATACAAAAGGCTGGAAAAAAGGCTATGAGAGATGTGTTACCCATTGCCCCGGTATTCGCTTTGCTCAGCCGGGGTTTCCGCTTCACTCCAACTCGTTGCTCGTTATGGCTTCCGACAGTGTTTGACAAGGCTCTAATGAGAAGTTTAAAGTTTTAGCACAGGAGGTTTGCTTGTTTTATCTGGATAGTTCAGTTCCAGATATCAGCTACGGTAAGATTAATATTCCCGCCTTCAAAAAACATCCCTGCAATCTTTTCAAAATAATCAGTATAGTCAGATACAAAGAATCTGTCTTCTGTTGGCTCTTCCCCTGTATTTATCAATTTATTTTTCTCAAGGATATGCCTCAGTTTAAGCGCAACAACCCTGGCAGAATCAACAACATCAATATCAAAGTTATAGAATTTACTTATCTGGTTCCTTATCAGGGGGTAATGGGTACAGCCAAGAACAAGTGACTGTATCCCATCAAGTTTCTTGTCTGAAAGATAGCTTCGGATTATTGCATTTGATATATCATCAAAAATAAATCCCTCCTCTATCATAGGTACCAGCAGTGGTGTTGCAAGTGATACTACACCTGTTTCAGGAGCCTTCCTTTTGAAACCTGCTTCATAAGTTCCGCTGGTTATTGTCCTTTTAGTACCTATTACACCAACTCTGGAATATTTTTTTTCTACAATATACTCTATAACAGGGCTTATCACATCAAGTAATATCACCCTGTTGCCATATTCTTTACGCAATATTGAGTATGCTGATGCTGAAGCCGAGTTACATGCTATAAGAATAAGTTTGGCATCATGCTCGAGGAGAAAATCAGTTATTCTCCGGCTATAATTAACGATAGCCCCTTCTGACTTATCGCCATAAGGCAGGTGTGCTGTATCTCCAAAATAAACCAGTGCCTCATCCGGTAGTATCTGCTTAATGGCGTGAGCAACAGTAAGTCCCCCTACTCCTGAATCGAATACACCAAGCGGTCTATTATTGATGCTGCTCATAATGAAAAAAATGACCACCCGCCCCGGGTGGTCACCTGTATTTAATAGTGTTTATTGTATCCCAAGTTTGGCTTTGACTTTATCCAGAATATTTTCACTCTGTTCTTCATTAAAATAGATGATCGGCCCACGTGAAAGGTCGAAGATATAGGTAAAACCACCTTCCCGGGCAACATCCTTTATCCCTTTTTCAGCTTTCTGAATAACAGGTTGCATAAGCTCATTTTGTTTATTGACAAGCTGCTGGTCGGCATTCTTGGAGAAATTTGCTATCCTCTGCTGCATATCTACCAACTCTTCTTCTTTTGTCTTACGTACAAGCTCTGATAGTTTTTCAGCCTCATTGGAATAATCGTTAAATTTATTATTGTATTCAACCTGCATTATCTCAAGAGCGTTTTGTAGTTCTGTCCGCAAATCCTCCATCTGTTTAAGGATAGTATCCTTCTCCGGCATTATAGAGAATAACTCATCAGAATTAATATGTCCGAATTTAAAATTCTGTGCTATTACATTCTGACTGAGTGAAACCATAGCCACTAATACCAGTAGTCCAATTAGTTTTTTCATTTCTTTCGTTTTAACATTTGATATTAACCCTGCAAAAGTAGTTATTTAATTCTTATAACCTAATTTTTCAAGTACTTCATCACTAAGATCATACCTTGGGTCAGTATACAGCATATTCATTCCTGACGAGGTATCAAATATAACTGCATAATTACCTTCAGCAGCTATTTCTTTTACAGCATTATATATTTCATCCTGTATTGGCTGTATCAGTTCCTGTCGTTTAGTAAACAGTTCCCCTTCCACTCCGAAGTATTTTGTCTGTAAGTCCTTTGCTTCTTTCTCTTTATTAATTATTTCTTCTTCTCTTTTGATCTTTGCCTCCCGAGATAGAAGCACCACTTCATTCTGGTAGTTTTTATACATTCCTTCAACCATATCATAAGCATCGGCTATTTCTTTTTCCCATGCTTTTGATATTTCGTCAAGTTTTTCCTGTGCTGCCGTATAAGATGGAATATTATTAAGTATGTATTCCGTATCGACAAATGCATATTTCTGTGCAAAGGTTGTACCTGCCAGAAACATAATAGCTGTAAAGAGTAATGTTATTTTCTTCATGACTAAAAGTTTTATTTTCTAAAATTGCTGTCCCATTACAAAATGGAACTGTGATCCTGCAACATCCATACCGGGGACAGGGTCAAAACCGTAAGCCCAGTCTATACCCAGGAGTCCGAACATAGGCAGGTTTGCACGCAAACCTACTCCTGCAGACCTGTGCATTTTGAAAGGGTTAAATTCTTTAAGTTCATACCAGGCATTACCTGCTTCAAGAAATGTCAGCAAATAAATTGTAGCCTGTGGGTTTAGTGTTAGCGGGTATCTCAGTTCAAAAGTAAGTTTAGAATAAACGTTACCCACATATACTGTTCTATTATCTCTTACCATTGTTGGTGTAAGGGTTCCATTTTCATATCCCCTTAATGCTATAACGTCACGTCCGTAAAAGCTGTAACCGGTCATACCATCACCGCCCAGGTAAAAATTTTCAAAAGGTGAAGGTCCTATGTCTTTATTATAAAAACCAAGGTATCCAAATGAGGTTCTCGTATTGAGCACAAATTTATCGAAGAGCTCATAATAATAATCTCCTTTAAACAACCATTTATGGAATTCTATCCACTTATATTTTTCCTGGTCAGTGACATTGGAATAGTCTTTCCCGCTAATAAGTGAATATGGGGGTGTCAGCTGTAATGACAGGCTGAAAGATGACCCTCTTCTCGGGTATATAAGGCTTGGTGCAGTAGAGAACCTGGTAATCCTGGTTGTCAGTGAGAGCATATTAGCCTCACCATTTCTGAATAAAAAATTATAATAGCTATAATTATAAAGGCTGTATCTCTGGTATCCCAGTTCAGCATAAAGGCTGAAAAAATCATCAGGCCACTGCAGCCGTTTACCCAGGCCTACTGTGAGACCATCGATGATCATTGACTGCCTGCTTTCATCACCCTTCTTTTCACCATTGGTCATAAGTGAGCGATAAGCTGAAACGGAAAATGTGTTTGGCTGTTTACCTCCCAGCCAGGGTTCGACAAATGATACATTATATGATTGGTATACACGTCCATTAGACTGCGCTCTAATACTTAGCGATTGACCATCGCCACTGGGGTAAGGTCTCCATTCCGAAGGTTTGAAGAAGTTCTTCATTGCAAAATTATTAAACCTCACTCCCACGGTTCCAACAAGCATACCTGCACCCCATCCTCCTGAGATTTCAAACTGGTCATTTGCTCTTTCCTCAAGATCATATTCCAGGTCGACATTCCCTTCAGCAGGGTTCATCAGCGGTTGTGGATTTATTTTCTCAGGGTCGAAATGGCCAAGCACAGACACCTGCCGCGCGGAGCGCATAATAGCATCCTTACTGAAAAGATCTCCTGGCCGGGTAAAAAGCTCACGCCTGACAACATGTTCATTAGTGCGTGTATTGCCTTTTATTATCACTTTATTGAGGGTTGCCTGCTCACCTTCCTGTATCCTTATTTCCATATCAATAGTATCATGCTCTATATCTGTCTCAACAGGTATCAGGCTGGAGAAAAGATAACCGGTATTCAGGTAGAGGGAAGATACAGCATCCTCGTCATAATTTAGTCGCTCGTTCAACAAGGTCTGGTTATATATATCCCCTTTATTAATATTGAGTACAGTGGAAAGAAACCCTTTGGGGTATATACTATTCCCCACCCAGTCTATGTGCCCAAAATAGTATTGTTTACCTTCATCTACCATAAGAGCCATTAAAATCCTGTCCTTAGTAGCATCAATAACAGTATCTCTTATTATCCTGAAATCACGATATCCATTCTCATTATAGAAGGTAACAAGACTTTCCCTGTCTTCCTCATACAGATCTTTAACATATTTTGATGCTTTGAAAATATTGAGGTTTTTCTTCTTGGTGTTTTTCATTACTCTCCTTAACCTTTTGTCAGAGTATGCCTCATTACCTTCAAAAACTATATCTTTTATTTTAACCCTCTCATTTTTATCGATATGTACATTAAGTTTTATCGCATTAGGATTTACAGGATCATCCTTCTGTATTATCCTTACCTCGGTATTCAGGAATCCTTTTTCTAAGAAATGTTCCTTTATTATTGATTTCGTATTTGACAGGATATGGTCAGTGATCTGACTGCCGCTCATCAGGTTAACTTTATCAATGATGTCCTGTGTTTCATTCTCCCTGATACCAAAATACTGGACAGAAGAAATACGTGCTCTTTCCCTAAGGTATATATCGATGAATATTGTATCAGATCTTATTCCCGTAGCACTTATTTTTACATCAGAGAACAGTCCCTGGTCCCATAGTTTTTGTACAGCCTGTGTAATCACCTCTCCCGGGACCAGTATCCTGGAATACTTCCTTATACCTGAAAGTCCCACTATAGCATTAATATCCAGGTATTTCACCCCTGACACGGTAATATCACCCACCACATACTCAACAGGATCCATATAATCCATAATTTTTGTTTCATCCTGTGCTATTACTTGTACCGGGCATATGTATGTAATGCTTACTGCCAGTAATATCAAAAATCTTTTAAACATATCAGTTCCCCTTTTCATGCACCTGTTCACTGGTTTTTCCAAATCTTCTCTCTCTTTTCTGATATTCAACCAGGGCTTTATATAATTCTTCTTTACCAAAATCAGGCCAAAGTGTTTCTGTAAAGTATAATTCACTGTATGCTATCTGCCACAACAGGAAATTGCTTATGCGCAGTTCACCGCTGGTTCTGATAAGTAATTCAGGATCAGGTATGCCCTTTGTTGTTAGGTAATTCTCAAATATTTTATCATCAATATTAGCCGGATCTATTCTTCCTTCCTTTATCTTATATGATATGTCCCTTACTGCTTTCATCATTTCCCAGCGTGAGCTATAGCTAAGAGCAACAACAAGAGTCATTCCATCACATTTTGAAGTTTGTTTAAGGGTATAATCCAGGCTTTTCCTCACTCCAACCGACAGGCGGTCAATATCTCCGATAACTTTAAGAACTATATTATTATTGACCAGTTTTGTTGTTTCATTATTCAATGAATTGATCATCAGTTCCATCAGGGCCTCAACTTCTTCCCATGGCCTGTTCCAGTTCTCAGTTGAAAAAGCATACAGAGTAAGGTATTTTATCCCAAGTTCAGCAGATTTTTCAATAATCTCCTTTACTGCATCCACTCCTTTTTGATGACCATAGTTACGGTCTTTACCTCTATGCACGGCCCATCTCCCATTACCATCCATTATGATGGCAACATGACTTGGTAACTTTTTTATATCTATTTTGTCTTTAAGAGACATTACCTTCGTTTTCTTAATTTATCATCCCAATAATCACCATATGCCGGGCAACTTAACATATTATGAAACATTTTCCATGTAAATGTCACTCCTGTAAACATATACCAGTCATTATTATGTGTCCAGGTATGATGATCAGGGTCAATATTGTCAGTTAAGCCGTCAAAGTTATCATAAAATGTTTTACGAAAACCATATTCAAGCTCTAATCCTAAATTTTTATATATATTTACTTTTAAGCCCACTGAAAAAGGTATGACGGGAGTATAAGTCAGTGACCCGGTATTAAATAAACATACCCCTCCCCCCATGGCAAAATAAGGAGTGTAATCCCACCATTTACCGGTTGTGGTATAAGGCAGGAAATTAAATTCAAATTGAACAGACCATTCAAATATTGGTGATTCAAATGAATGGGCCCGGTTTTGCTGGTAGCTATTATTGAAATCAAGATCATCCCCTCTTATCCTTCCCAGGAATAAATTTGTTCTTAATGCATGTCTTGGATGGAGATTATATCGATACATAATACCTATAGAAGGAGATACCCCATAAAAGTACCTGTCAGGATTAATATCTCCCATATAATAAGATACTCCTCCGAAAACGCCATAGTCTGCTTTTTTCTGAGCTTCCAGAGGGTAAATGAATACGAACAAAAAAACAACCCAAAAATACCTCTTCATGTACTACAATATTCCTTAATTTACTACTTTCTAAATGTCGGTAATCCTTTTTCTGATGTTTTCAGTTTCTGAGTAAAAACGAAGGTCATAAAGTAATAAACGTCATTATGACTTGAAAATTGCGAGGTATAACCATCAATATAGTCACTCGTGGTATATCTTAATCCAAAATCTAAACCTATTAATGAATTAGGGCTGAACAGGTAATTAAAACCTAAACCTAAGGGTATAGCCAATGCAACACCTGAATCCTTTTCGATACGCGTACTTAGTACTTCATTTGGATTAACTTTATAAATAGCAGGAGCCAGTCCTGTATAGACATAGCCATCGAGTCGGGCAAGCACAGAATTAAAAATCCTGTCACCTTTGATAAACCTGTAGCTGCTTTCAGCATTATTCTTAAGGAAGTAATACTCACCTTTAAATAAGGGTTCAAATAAGATAGTGGATGATTCAAATCCCCTGTTAATATTACTTCCCCTTTCATCTGATGAATGCAGCAGGCCAAAGTTAAAATCAAATGTAAGGCCTATTTTTTCTAAAGGTCTATAACGCATACCTGCTTTAATATTAAAGCGTGTTTGTTTAATAATTACGTCTTTGAAGCCCAGAGCATTTTCTCCGATGCTAAATCCTCCAATATCACCTAATAGCTGTGTACTACCAAGTCCTGCATATATTTCATAACGTCTGAGTTTCCAGAGTTGACCGCTGGTAACAGGAAAAATAAATATTGACAGTAACAGTAGCAGGAAAACCCGTTTCATAAGAATATTTCTAATATATAATTAATACAAATATAATAATCCGTTGAAAACTATCCTAAAAGAACAAAATTTATTGAACTTCAATTTCGTCTGTCGGCTCCCCACATTAATTTATTCCTGAGGGTACTGAAAAAATCCTGGCCTTCAACATTAATAGTCTTAATTTTATAACTGGCCTGTGAAATAACCAGTTCCCTGAAGAAAGGTAATCTTACTGACCTGAAATCACATGTCACCAGGTATTCAGAACTTCTGCCNNCTTCCATACGCAGGGAACTGCTTCCAGGAAGCACTATAGGCCTGACACTGAGGGTATGAGGAGATAATGGGGATATGATAATACTTTCATCGGCAGGTGATAAAATAGGTCCTCCTGTACTCATATTATAGGCAGTTGATCCTGTTGCTGTTGATATTATCAAACCATCAGACCAGTAAGTATTAAGGTACAGCTCATCTACAAACACTTTTACCTTTATCATATTAAGGTCAGCTTTTTGTATTGATATATCATTTAGGGCCACATTGGACGATCCTAGTACCCCAAATGGCTCCACAAGCTCAATTAAGTAACGGTCAATAACTGTATATTCTTTTTTTACTATTTTCTTCAGTGATCCTTCTATATCCTCGTGTATATTTGCAAGGAATCCCATCCTGCCTGCATTTACGCCTGCTATAGGCACTCCTGAATCTTTAACCTGAAGTACTGTCTCAAGGAAAGCACCATCACCCCCCACACTGAGAACAAGATCAGGCCTGATATTCTCATTATAAAGATTCTTGAATATCCTGCATGTACCAGTCTCCATCATTCCGGCCAGGTTCTCATGCAATAAAACCCTTAATTTATAAGAATTCAGTACTGAAAGTATATTTTGAAGACAACCGGATGTAGTCTTACCATTGTCAGAACCAAAAATTGCAATTTCTTTAAGCATCTTTATTTTTTTAGATATCAAGGTAACGCATAAAAGAGTCGAAGCGATCTGAATAGAAGCTGTCCATATCATCATCATCACCATGCCATGCTGCTACTTCGTATTCAAAACGTTCAAAAGTTCTTATTATGGGCATCAGGTTATTGGTATTTAGCTTAATTGTAACCTCCATCTTTGTCGAATCAGGAGGTGATGAAATATACAGGTTTAATATCTTTGCATCATTGCTTTCAATAATCTGAGCTATTTGTGAAAAGGAATAATCATTTTGTAATATATTAAGTACTATCAACCCGCCAGGTTCATTTATTGAAGACATCTTCGCAAGCGCCTCTATCAGATCACTTGCCATTATTACGCCCTTGTAATGGTTATGATCATCCAACACAGGTATAACAGTGAGCTTTAGCCTTGCTGCAAGGCTAATAACATCAAAAATATGTTGATCAAGTCTGACAAAAGGTTTTATAAGTGAAAGCTTATGATTACCTATAGGTTGATCAGGGTCATTAAGATCATAAATATCAGTGTCAGAAATAAGACCCAGGAATTCAAGGTTATTAACTATTGGCAAATGCGATATACGGAATACCTCCATCCAGTTCAGAGCTGTCTGACCGGTATCAGAGGTCTTTAGTTCAGATACCACTTCTGATATAAGTTCTTTTGCTAACACTTTTACTTTTTCCTGTAATTAGATTACACATCTAAAGTACGGAAAAAAATGCTTATTGTTGTTTTATTCATTTCTTATATGAAAATTTGCATAAACAGAAGCAAAAATGACAAGATTAAGCGTAAATATCAATAAAATTGCCACCATTAGAAATGCCAGGGGAGGTAATATACCTGATGTACACAGGGCAGCAATAGAATGTGAAAGGTTTGGAGCCGATGGGATAACGGTACATCCCCGTCCCGATGAAAGACATATAACCTATAATGACGTAAGGATAATCAGGCCAGATATAAAAACTGAATTCAATATTGAAGGATATCCTTCTGAAAAATTTATCAAGCTGGTATGCGAGGTAAAACCTCATCAGGTAACCCTTGTGCCTGATCCACCAGATGTTCTTACTTCAAATGCCGGTTGGGACACTATAAAACATAATGATTTCCTGAAAGATGTAATTGCAGTATTTAGAGAAAAGGGTATACGTATTTCAATTTTTATTGATACCGATATATCTAAAATTGAAGCAGCAGTAAATACTGGTTGTCACCGGCTTGAATTATATACAGAACCGTATGCATCCGGATTCCCTTATGGTCCTGAAAAAGCCATTCAGCCTTTTATTAAAGCTGCTGAAGCAGCAAGGGAGCTGGGCCTGGGCCTTAATGCCGGTCATGACCTCAACCTTGATAACCTTAAATACTTCTCTGAAAATATTCCCTGGCTGAATGAGGTATCTATAGGACATGCTTTAATATCTGATGCCCTCTATTTGGGCCTTCAAAATACTATCGGTATGTACAAAAGATTACTGTCTGAATAATAATACAATATCAGAGCATGGATCTATACTACCGTGAATACGGTGCAGGTTCAGCGAGGTTGTCTCATCCGCTAAAGTGAGCAATTTTTTACTAAAGAACCTGAAGAGAAATAATAAAGGAAAGTTTGAGTGGAAACTTAATCCACAACACCTTTTTGATAACCTGGATAATATTTATGACGGCCTGGAAATACCGTCCCCGGAAGAATCATTTACTATCAGTGGCTTCCCTGTTTTCTTCCTCAGAGCCATGAATTCTGATTATATTAAGGATAATTTCCCTGCTTAATCAATAAACTGTGTCACAGACTCTATCTTTTCTCCGGGAATAGTATTATTATTCCTGAATTTGAGAAAAACCTGTGTTAGCGCTATTACGTCTTTTTCGCAATATCTGGCAATCCTGTTTATATCATTCTCTTTCCAGTATGTTTCAGCAACCATTGAACCGTCAATATCATCTTTTGGTGTAGGAACTTCCAGCAAACCTGCAATTAGCTCAAGAGATGTATAATTCTTATAATCACCAAACTTCCACAATTCCATTGTATCAAGCAGATTTATTTCCCATGGTTTCTTGCCTGCATTATCAAGTATTGCCGGTATTCTCAAGCCATTAATTATCATTCGCCTGGCAATGAAAGGATAATCGAACTCCTTACCATTATGGGCACATAACATTGCTTCTCGGCCGGTACTGAAATTATTTAACATTATTGAAAAGTTATCAAGCAGTTCTTTCTCATTATGGCTGAAAAAAGACTTGATCCTTAATGACATATTGTTTTCCTGACCTTTGATAATACCTACCGATATACATATTATTTTACCAAATTCTGCATAAATACCTGCCCTGTCGAAAACATCACCGGCACTTTGTTCTTCAGTTCTGAAGAAAGAAGATTTTTTATCCCATAATACTTTGAATTCAGGGCTCATCTTATCAAAAGATGAAACCATAGGAACAGTTTCAATATCCAGGAAAAGAATTCTTGAAGGGTTGATATCTTTAAGTAATTTCATAGGAAAAATATTACATGTTTACCAGACTATTAAGGCAGCACTTATGAGTTCAAATATCTTTCTATAGCCGAGACAAGCATTTCTATGGCTACTTCATTCTTTCCTCCACGGGGTATTATGATGTCAGCATATCTTTTTGTTGGCTCAATAAATTGCAAATGAGAAGGTTTGACAGTCTCATAATACCTTTCCAGTACCATTCTTATATCACGTCCCCTCTCTTCTATATCCCTGTTAATAACCCTTGCCAGGCGATCATCAGGATCGGCATCAACATAAGCCTTGATACGCATCTTATTCCTTAGTTCCTCATCTGTAAGCACAAGAATCCCTTCAATTATGATAACCCTTGCCGGCTTTACAGGGATATATTCATCATCCCGGGTACAGGTAATGTATGAGTATTTTGGCATTTGAACAGTATGACCCTGTGATAATTCATCAATATGTTTATTAAGCAGACTGAATTCAATGGAGCCCGGATGATCGAAATTTATTTTTTGCCTTTCTTCAAGTGGTAAATGCTTGTTATCCTTATAATAAGAGTCCTGAGGAATCATTATAACATTTTCGTCACCAAGAAGATCCATTACCTTCTTTGTGACTGTGGTCTTACCCGATCCTGTGCCACCGGCAATTCCTACAATCAACATATTTTACTACTTTTGTCACAATATATTAGTCAAAAATACTAATTTCTGTTAATGATTAAACAAATAAGCTTCTATGACAAGTTTATATCCCCTGAAGTTTTTACCTATCCTGAAAGAAAGAGTTTGGGGTAGTAACAGGTTATCGAAGGATTATGGGAAAAATGCTGAAGAAGGCACAAAAATAGGTGAAAGCTGGGAACTGTCAGGTGTACAGGATAATATCTCTATTATATCCAACGGCTTTCTTGAAGGGAATAACCTTGAAGAAGTCATAGAGGTATATATGGGCGATCTTGTAGGTGAGGAGATATTCGAAAAATTCGGCAGGGAATTCCCTCTCCTTATTAAACTTATTGATGCAAATGAAGATCTTTCAGTACAGGTTCACCCACCTGATGAACTGGCACAAGAGAGACATCATGCATATGGGAAGACCGAAATGTGGTATGTACTCGAAGCGACAGAGAATGCCAGTATCTATACAGGATTTAACCAGGAAATGAGTAAAGAATTATACATTGAATCACTTCATAAAGGAGATATAGTTGAAAAACTTAATGTAGAAACTCCCGAACCCGGTGATGTCTTTTTCATACCCTCAGGTCGTGTACATGCTATAGGGAAAGGCGTTGTCCTTACCGAAATACAGCAAACCTCAGATATTACTTACAGGATCTGGGACTGGAACAGGAATGGTCTCGATGGTAAACCAAGAGAATTGCATACTCAGTTATCAGTGGATGCAATAGATTATAATATTTATGAATCGTATAAAACCAGCACTCATTCAGAACTTAACAAAACAGTTAATATTATTGACTGTAACTATTTCACAACAAATCTTATTGAGCTCGACAAACCCATTGTAAAGGATTATTCCCTTACTGATAGTTTTGTTATCTATATATGCATAAATGGTAATGCTATACTTGAATGGGAAGGAAAAAATATGAGCATGGTAAAAGGAGAAACCGTGCTAATACCTGCTATAATGGATAAAGTATGTATAAGACCTGATAGTTCAACCAGGATACTGGAAGTCTATATAAGGCAAGGTTTTGAAAAACAAGTATCTAAAAACTGAAAAGATGAAAAGGATATTTTACCTGGCTGTGGTTATTATTATTGCAGCTGGCTGCCAGGGAACGGGTGGTAATGGAGAAAAAAATAATGGTAAAAAGGAATCCGGAGATAGTATCCAGGTTAAGAAATATTATAACGAAGGGAGGCTGGTAAAAGAAGTAACTTTCAAAAACGATGTCAAAAACGGGATATGCCGTAACTACTATGCTGACGGAAGGTTAAAAAGAACAATATGGTATGAAAGCGGTTTAAAGGAAGACACTGCCAGATGGTTTTATCGTGAAGGTAAGATATATCGCTCAACACCTTACAGGAATGATAAAATACACGGTGTACAGACTAAATACTATAAAAAAGGACGTGTACAGGCAACGATCCCTTATACGAATGGTTTCAGAGCCCAGGGTTTAAAAGAGTATCTTCCTGATGGCAGGAAGGCTGAAACATACCCAGTAATAGTAGAAAATTTAAGAGACCTGATGGATACAGGGGCAAACTTGGTGAGAGTATTTGTCCGCTTAAGCAATGAATCTGTAAATGTAAGATTTTACAGGGGTTCATTGACTGACGGAGTTTTCGATCCTGAAAAGTGCCGGGATATTACAACATCTTCCGGAATGGGTTTTATGGAACTCAAACCCGATGCCGGGAAAGGGAAAGGATATGTTTCAGTTATTGCCGTTTATACTACAAGGTTCAGGAACAAAAAGATCATCACAAAGAAGATTAATCTGCCATATAATAATCTTAACTGATGGAGAGTTTCATTGAAGAATGAGAAAAAAATAGCTGGTAACCTGTTTAATAGAGATTGACGTAAGGCGCTTTCAATCAAAAATTAAAAACCTAATGATCATCAGTTCAGCTGAATATATTAAAAGCAGCACTAAGCTTAAAGATTGTCCCAAAGATGA
This sequence comes from Bacteroidales bacterium, assembly GCA_003518245.1. Taxonomy (GTDB): domain Bacteria; phylum Bacteroidota; class Bacteroidia; order Bacteroidales; family VadinHA17; genus UBA9300. The sequence goes on from DOZA01000017.1 coordinate 14,683, forward strand.
CAAGCCCGAATATGCTTTTATCGGTAGATCAAATGTTGGTAAGTCATCCCTCATCAATATGCTTGCCGGCAGAAGAAAGCTGGCAAAAATCTCATCTACACCGGGAAAGACACAAACCATCAACCATTTTCTCATAAATAATAACTGGTACCTTGCTGATCTTCCTGGATATGGGTATGCAAAAGCTTCAAAAACGAACCGTAAACAATGGTCAGGATTTGCAACTGACTATATAATTAACCGTATGAACCTGTTATCTCTTTTTGTTCTTATTGATGCCAGGCATGAACCAATCAAATCGGATTATGATTTTATGAATTTTTTGGGTACTAGCGGAATACCATTGGCCAGAATTTTCACAAAAACAGATAAGGTAAG
>DOZA01000274.1 GCA_003518245.1 Bacteroidales bacterium
TCAATGGCTTGAAGGGTGACTTAATGAAAGTCGAGTTGCGAAGCGGCAGTCTTAACCCTCCAAAAACATCAAAGACTTCTTAGAGCCAGTCCTAAAATGGCTGAAGGAAAAATATCCAAACGCCAAGAAGAAGTTTGATTTCAAGCAATATGAGGCAGTTTTGACTGCTTCATGAATAATTCAGGATTACTTATGAAACAGTTTATATAATTACAAAACCTTCAGATATTTTTATTCAACAGCTTTCGATTTGTTCAGTATGTTATATAATAGATTATGGATACGATCGCGTAGTCCATTAGCTATCCCTACAGAATCCTTTTTGTACAATTCGAATATATCTTCTTCTGTTTTACTTGGAGTTAAGCTAGTTAAGAGAAGATCATTTCCATACCTTATTGATAAATTTGGATCCATAAAACCAAAATAAGCATCTGTTGTTACAAATCCATCAAATCCCCATTCGCCTCTTAAAACGTTATTAAGCAACTCAGGGTTTCCGCCACTCCATTTATGACCTATATGAATGAAGCTAGACATAACACCTGTAACATCAGTTTTATTTGTTGCGTATTCAAACGGTTTCAGATATAATTCTCGAATACTTTGTTCATTCGCCCATAAGAATAATCCTGAACGAGCGTTTATTTCTTGCTCATTTAAGATAAAGTGTTTCATAGTAACCATAACATCTTTGGATTGAATCCCTTCAATGATTGCTGTACCCATTTTACCTGATAAAATTGGGTCCTCACTGTAATACTCAAAGTTTCGTCCACCGTATGGTGTTCTATGAATATTCATTGCTGGTGCATATATCCCCTCTACACCATAAGCATTTGCTTCTGTTCCCATTGATAAACCCATATGATAAATCAACTCATCATTCCATGTTGAGGATAAAGTTAAAGCTGATGGATAAGCAGCTGCAGTGACATTAGAGAAAAAGAAATTAATACCCGCTGGTCCGTCAAGTAATGTTGTCGAAGGAATACCTAAACGCTCTATTGCGATTGTTTTCCACCCGCCGCGCGTGTACAATTTTACCATTTCCTCAAGTGTAAATTGATCTAAATACTTATCCCATTTTGGATTATCATAACTTAATCCTTTTAAATCTGACAACATAATTCCATTATCCGCACCTGTTTTTGGTTCTTCACCTTCCCCTTTTTCAGGCTTAGCATAATATGCTTTTACTACATCATCTTGTGCTACAAGGTTAATATCATCAGCAGTTGGATAAGTTCCTTCCCAGTCTGTTCTTGAAAGGTATGTTAAATCACCATCTGCATATTCAAATTGATTTTCATAACTATAACCTTTAATTGATTCTTTATATACAATCATTTCCTCTAACTCAAATGGCATTGTTACAACTGTTGTATGCACATCAGAAGAAAGATTGATGTTATAAGTTCCATATTCTAAAACATAAGCTTCTTCTTTTGACATATCCCATGAGGCCATTTGACGTGTTGGATAGTTGATTATGATTGTTTCAGACTCACCAGGTTCCAATAATCGTGTTTTCTTAAAGTCTGCTAATACAATAGCAGATTTCTCAATCCCACCTTCGTAATATGGTGGTTCAAAATAAACTTGTACAACATCTTTTCCTGCAATATTACCGGTATTTTTAACCGTTACTTCTACTTGTATTTTTTCATGATCAAATGTATAGTTTAATATCTCCCATGTGAAGTCGGTATAACTCAAACCAAAACCAAATGGATATATAACAGCATTTTGATACCCTACTTCATCATTCAAATAACGCGTTTCATAATAACGATAGCCAACATAAATTCCTTCTTCATATTCTAATGATGCGATACCATCAATATTTTCATATTTATAATCACCAAAGTTTTCAGTACCAGGAGCACTTGAATTATCATAAACAATTGAGTTGGGTAACTTTCCAGATGGATTTAATTCGCCTACTAAAGTCTGAGCTAAAGACATAGGTCCAGTAGCTCCAGGTGTGCCAATAGATAACACTGCTTTGATTGCGGGAATCTCTTCAACAAAACCTAACTCTAATGTATTTCCAGCATTAATTATGATAATTACATTTTCAAATTCCTCAGATATCTTTTTAATTAATGCTAATTTATTACCTTTAACTCTTAATTGATCTACATCAGCATCAGAGGCTTCAACACTATCACTTGTTAACACAATCAATGCATTTTGTGAAAATGCTTGAGCATTCTTTATTACTTCGTCTGACAGATAATTTATTTCGGGTTCTTGATCTCCTCCTGAGCCAAGCATAGAAAGAATACCAACAAGACCACTTTTACTAGTAATTTCTAAGGAATAGCCCATTTCCTCATACATTTTAAGTAAGTCATCATTATATTCTACACCCACTTCATTCAAAGAGTCGAATAAATTGATCGCACGCGATACATCTGCAGCACCAGAACCGCCACCTGAAAGACGCATCTCAAATGCTCCTGCACCAAAAATATTTAATTTCATTTCTTTGAGTGGCAAGAAGTCATCTGTATTCTTTAAAAGAATTATACCCTCATCAGTTATTTCTTTTGCAAGGGTTTCTCCTGCTTCACGTGCAGCTATCGCCTCTGGCCCATCTGTATTAATTTCTATAGCAAGCAATTCTTGAACATCATGAATAATTGGCTGAACTTTAACAAGAAGAACTGTCACAAGAACTATGAGTATACCCCATTTAATATATCTTAAGGGTCTTCTTTTTATTTTCTTGTAATACTTATTGATTCTTTTTAGCTCCTTACGTTCAGCTTTTGGTAAGTTTTTAAGAGCTGCTTTCATTTCTTGTTTTTTTTCTTTTTTTTCTAATCTATCACTTCGCTTTTCACTCTTTCTTTTTTCATTAGAAAAACTGTTCAATTCTATTTTTCTTGCTTTCTTCTCTTGTTTATCTTGCTTGTAGTCCTTCAAAGCCTGTTGTTTTAGTTCTTTTCTATTACGCATTATTCTCTCCTTAATTTCTCACGTATTAATATATATAATCCCTTAAAGAAGTGACCATTCACCATTGCCAATAATCCACTTAACATTTTTATATTAAATCGACCTGCTGACATTCTTGCAACACTTCTAAAAGGCATTTCTAGAATAAACATAACATTATTGGCTAAAATAGGTTTACCTATAAACCAAAACCACTTCCTAACTAATATAATAATCCCATATAACAACCGACCAAACAGGCTCGCATATTTTGCTTGTTCTATAATATCATTTTCGTCTATTATTTTCTTTTTATCCTGCTTGGATTCAGGTAGTGGTTTATCTAAGAGTGCTTCAAAATCCTCCGATGACAAACTCGTATTTTGTAACTTAGTGTATTTACTATTATCCACTTCAGTATAAAATGATTCATAATTACCTGTAATTGTTATTTGATCGTTCAACCTAATATCTCTTGATGATGAACCAATAAGAATCTCGTATTGGCCGCCAGCAACTATCCATTTTTTTTGGTTTGTATGATAAAAGGCAAATGCATGTTTATCTAATGCAAGTATAACGGTTTTTGTTTCACCTGGTTTTAGATAAATCTTATCAAAGGCCTTTAGCTCTTTTTCAGGTGTAAATACTTTCCTATCATGTGCTTTAATATAGAGTTGAACAACTTCCTCACCAGTATACTCACCAATATTTTCTACCTCTAGTGATACTGAATTACCACTAATCTTAAGATTTTTATAATTAAAAGCTGTATATGACAAACCATGTCCAAATGGAAATCTAACCGCTAGTCTTGCAGTGTCATAATATCGATAACCAATATAAATACTCTCTCTATGTTCCGAAGTAATGAATTCTCCAGGATAATAGTCACTAGATATCACATCAGAATAATTTAGAGGATAAGTCTCTGCCAGTTTCCCAGATGGATTAACCTCACCACTTAATACTTTT
>DOZA01000204.1 GCA_003518245.1 Bacteroidales bacterium
AATATTCTCCGGCTTTCGACTGGCATGAAGTGAAAATAAAAGAGATGCTTCGAAAGAAGATCTCTTTGCCTGTCTTTTATGATAATGTTAGCCGTGTAATGGCCCTTGGTGAACTTAAGTTTGGTAAGGGGAGGGATTTTGATAACTATATAGTAATCAATGTTGGTTATGGTATAGGGTCAGGTATCATAATTGATAAGAAGCTGTTCTATGGTACAAATGGTATGGCTGGTGAATTTGGACATGTGTCCGTATGCGGTGATAATTTGGTTAAATGTACCTGTGGCAAAACAAACTGCCTTACAGCATATTCTTCAGGTGATGCAATTGCCAGAAGAGCGAAGCTGGCAATTGAAAAAGGTAAGAAGAGCATGGTTACAGAACTGGCCGAAAATAATGATGATTTAATATCTGCTGAATTAGTGGCTGAAGCAGCAGAAATGGGTGATAAATTATCAATTGATATATTTAAGAAAAGTATGAGCTACCTGGGTGAATCAATAGCAGGACTGATAAAAATGCTTAACCCCCAGGCTGTCTTTATAGGTGGTGGAGTATCTCTTAATGGAAAAATATTCTGGGATAACCTCAGAAAATCAGTAAATGAGAACCTGATGCATGAAAAATCAACAGATTGTCAAATATACCCGGTTACTTATCCTGGTAAATCTGCAGTATATGGTGCACTTGCACTTGTTTTAGACGAAGTAATAAATTTCAGACTTTAGGTTTTATTAAACACCTCTCCGGCTTAAAAAGAAAATATTTTATTGCCATTGGCTTCGTTTCCATGGATAAGTATGATCGCTTTGCAGTAATATGCTTGTCTTGAAACATTTAAGCTCCTGTTATATCTTACCAGTTAATATTTCAGTAAAAGAAATAAAACCCGGTTATTTACGCTAATATGTTTGTTAACTAATAAATAAGATTTATTTTTGTTCTGAAAATATACAACTATTAATGTATATGGCATAAATAGGGTTAATGCAGGGTTCATGATAAAGAAAAGTGTTTATAGTTTTCTTTAAATTATTTAATCTAATATTGTTTTTATGGGTGATTCAATTTCTGTTCTGGATTCTGTAATAATAGTTGCATATCTGGTTATTGTCCTTGTGGTAGGGATACTGTCTGCCGGAAAAAGAAAAATGAGCAGCAGCCGGTATTTCCTTGCGGGCAGAGGGTTGAATTGGGTACTGGTGGGTGCAGCACTGTTTGCCTCAAATATTTCTACTATTCATTTAGTTGGTCTTGCAGCATCAGGGTATAATGAAGGACTTGTCTGGGGTAACTTCGAATGGCTGGCCTCAATCACATTGATATTACTCGGATTGGTATTTGCACCTTTTTATTTCAGGAGTAAAATATCGACCCTCCCGGAATTCCTGGAGAAACGCTACGGACCTGAGTCAAGGTCTGTCCTTGCTTTTATCGCAATAATAGGTGCTCTTTTTGTCCATATAGGAATGAGCCTGTACGCAGGAGCCGTTGTTTTTAAGACATTCTTCGGAATAGACGTAATGGTTTCAATACTTATTATTTCTTTAATTACAACCATTTATACTGTTTTGGGTGGACTGAAAGCAGTGGTAGTAACTGAAACAATACAAACGTTTATCCTTATAGCCGGGGCAGTTATGCTTACTATTATTGGGTTAACTGTTCTGCCTGATAATGGAATTGATTCACTTGCTGATCTAAAAGCAAATCTTAAGCCGGGTCAGTTGAATATGCTTCATACTCGTGAATCATTAAAACAGCTTGGCGATTCAGGATTTGAATCCGGATTAACCTGGTATGCATGCTTGCTTGGCTATCCTATCCTGGGGTTGTGGTATTGGTGCTCCGATCAGACTATTGTCCAGAGAGTTCTTGGCGCGAAATCAATGAAAGATGCTCAGATGGGACCTATTTTTGCGGGTTTTTTGAAGTTATTGCCCGTTTTTATTCTTGTTTTTCCTGGAGTTATAGCGTATGTATTGTTCAAGGATGTTATAGGTAGCGATGCAAACCAGGCCCTGCCTGTTATGATTACACATTTATTGCCTGTGGGTCTTAAAGGTATTATGGCAGCAACCTTACTTGCTGCCCTGATGAGCACAATAGCTGCTGCACTTAATAGCTGCGGAACATTGGTAGCAGTGGATATTATGAAAAGGATAAGACCTAAAACCACTGATGCTGAGCAGGTAAGAATAGGCCGCATATCTGCTGTCATTGTTATGATACTGGCAATAGCATGGTCAACACAGGGAGATAAATTCAGTAGTATTTTTGAGGCAATAAATAAGATTGCATCTGCAATAGCTCCACCAGTAGCTGTAGTTTTTCTCTTTGGTGTATTTTCAAAAAGAGGTACCAGAAAAGCCGGATTCATTACCCTTGTAACAGGCTTGATACTTGGTATTGCAGCTTTTTGTGTCGACTTTACACCCATAAGTGGTTATATGTATCTTACTAAAGGCCTGGGTATTCCGTTTATGATGCAGGCATGGTGGCTGTTTGTGATCTGTAGTATATTATATTTTATTGTCAGTTATCTGACAGAAGTACCTTCGCAGGAAATCCTGGATAATTATACATGGAAAAATCCCCTTGCTGTTGTAGCCGAGGAACCATTCAAAGGTTTCATGGATGCAAGGATATGGGCGGCGGTACTTGTTGTTACATTGGTTATTCTTTATATAATTTTTTAACATCTAAAAATGGAGATTATGAACAAAGAATACATGAGACAGGCTATAATGACCGAGCCAGGAAGAATTGAATTCAGGAAGGTTAAATCACCGGGCAAATTAATGCCTGATGAAGTATTACTTGAGATAAAAAAAATTGGAATATGTGGCTCTGATATCCATGTATGGCATGGGAAGCATCCCTTTACCTCATACCCTATAGTGCAAGGACATGAATACAGTGGTGAAGTTATAGCTGTGGGTAATAATGTTACCAAAGTTAAACCAGGAAATAAGGCTACCGGCAGACCGCAGCTGGTATGTGGCAGCTGCAATCCATGTAAAAGAGGAGATTATAATGTATGCGAAAATCTTAAAGTGCAGGGATTCCAGGCAAATGGTTGTGCACAGGATTATTTTGTCCTTCCCGAAGACAGAGTAGTAAAACTTCCTGATAATATAAGTTATCAGGACGGAGCCATGGTCGAACCTCTTGCAGTGGGTGCTCATTGTTCATCAAGGATTACTGAATTAAAGGGAAAAAATGTGGTTGTATTCGGTGCAGGTACAATTGGTAATATTGTTTCCCAATTTGTAAAGATAAAGGGAGCATCAAAGATCCTGGTATCTGATATTCATAAATTCAGATTGCAGAAAGCAAAGGAATGTGGTATCGAATATATAAACAATGCTTCTGAAGAATCATTTGAGGAGGCAATAAAGAGAGTTTTCGGAGATGAAGGTTTCCAGGTGGCTATTGAGGCTGCCGGTGCTGAAAAACCAATAGTTAATGCTGTAAATCACATCGAAAATGGTAGTGAGATTATTATTCTCGGAGTATTTGATAAACCTGCAGGTATTCATATGTCGTTTGTATGCGAACACGAACTTATTATTAAGGGATCCATGATGTATAAACATGAGGATTACCTTGAAGCGGTCGATTTTCTTTCCAGGAACCTCGTTAATACAAAACCATTAGTTAGCAGGATGTTCGATTTTGAAGACTATGAGAAAGCATACAAATATATCGATCAGAAAGGATCCGAATCATTGAAGATTATGATGGATATTAATGAGTAGTAATATGAAATGTCCATTGGTAGTTGGTATTGGTGAATTATTGTGGGATATTTTTCCCGATGGTAAGAAAATGGGTGGTGCACCGGCAAATGTAATTTACCATACAATACAAACAGGATGCACTGGCTATGTAATATCATCGGTCGGCAATGATGATCCTGGTAAATCTTTACTTGCTGAACTGGAAAAAAGAAATATTAGCGATCAATATGTAAATATCTCTGATGATTTTCCAACCGGAACAGTTACAGTGAAACTGGATGATAAGGGTATACCCACATATACTATACATGAAAATGTAGCCTGGGATCATATAAATATTAACGATAAAAACTCAGAACTGGTTAAAAAGGCTGATGCGATCTGTTTTGGTTCACTGGCACAACGTAATAATGTTTCAGCTAAAACAATTATCTCCTTGCTTGAAAGATCGTCAAGAGATGCTTTGATTGTATTTGACATGAATCTCAGACAGGATTACTATTCTTATTCAGTAATAAGTCAATCCCTCAAGCTATGTAATGTTTTAAAGTTGAACGAGAGTGAAATGGAAGAGCTGACAGGTTTATTTGGACTTAAGGGAACAGATGCTGATAAACTCAGATATTTTACCGAAAGATTTAAACTGAATTTGATTGCCTTTACTAAAGGAGCTGATTCAAGCATACTCTTTACACCGGAAAAACAAAGTGAATTATCTTCTCCCACTGTTAATGTAGTTGATACTGTAGGAGCAGGGGATTGCTTCACAGCGTCAATTATTGCGGGGATGTTAAAAAGAGTGCCTTTGGAAAACATTCATAGGATGGCAGTTGACCTATCTGCATGGGTGTGTACAAGGAAAGGTGCAACGCCTGAATATACTATGCCCAAGGAAAGCTACCAATTATTTTAATAATTATAAAATTAGAAATATGTATTTATTCAATTATCATCAGACAACAAAAGTATTTTTTGGGAGAGGAGAAATTCAAAAAGCCGGTGAAATAGCTGGCGAATACGGAAAGAGGGTTTTGCTTGTAACTACTCCTGCTTCAAATGACAGTTTAGAATCTCTGTTTAATCGTACAAAAGAAATATTAAATAGTAAGGGGCTTGATGTTAAACATTTCAGCGGTGTACTCCCGAATCCTACGGTTGATTGTATAACCGAAGGTGCTAATATGGCAAAGGAATTTAATGCAGATGTGATCATTGGGCTAGGTGGTGGAAGCAGTATTGATGTAGCCAAAGCGATTTCAGTTGAAGCAACACATGAGGGAACCAGTTGGGATTATCTTTTTTTTAAAGAACCTCAGCCAGATGAGAATAAATTATTGCCTGTGATAGCTATTACAACAACTTCCGGTACTGGCTCTCACCTGACACAGGTTTCAGTAGTAACAAATACAGAAGAAAGAAATAAATCGGCTCTTTTCAATAATATACTCTACCCGAAAGTGGCAATTGTTGATCCTGAACTTATGCTCACAGTTCCAAAATTTGTAACAGCATGCACAGGATTTGATGTGTTCTGTCATTCGTTTGAAAGCGTTTTGCATCCCAATGGTGGTGTATTTATTGATTTGCTTGCATGGGAAGCAGTAAGAATTGTCCTGCATACTTTGCCTGAACTGGTAAATAATCTTGATAATATAAACCTCCGTGAAAAAATGGCATGGGCTGATACTCTCGCAGGATTATCCATCGCAAATGCCGGTGTTACCCTACCTCATGGTATGGGAATGGCTATTGGGGGTATGTACCCGCATGTAGCCCATGGTGAAGCACTGGCTATTGTTTATCCTGCATTTATGGAATTTACCAGGGATTCTGCAGTAAGTGACTTCAGCAAGCTTGCTGCTATATTTAATCCTGCCTATGCAGACCTGCCTGAGCAGGTAGCTGCAGGGAAAGCCGTTGAAGAAATAAAAACCTTCCTTGAAAAAATTGGCCTGAATGAAACACTTTCGGACATAGGTATGCCCAGGGAGGAGATTGAAAAACTAGCTAAGCAAAGCATGGTATTACCTGATTATAAATCAAATCCACGCGTTGCTACTGAAGATGAAATGCTACAGCTAGTAAAGGATAGTTATAGTTAATAAATTGAATATATGTTAATAAGATTATTCAACCTTTGAAAGCCATTGTGAAGAAAAAAACGGTATCAGGAATAATTTGTCTTTTTATTTTTATTTTCTTTACTGCCTGCACACAGAAGGAAGAGCAGCAGAAACCCAACTTTATTGTTATTTTCTGCGATGATATGGGTTATGGTGATCTTGGATGCTTTGGATCAGAGCTTAACCGTACTCCCGAGATTGACAGGATGGCTGAAGAAGGTACCTGCTTTACAAGTTTTTATGTAACCAGTGGTGTTTGCACACCTTCACGTTCAAGCCTGATGACTGGTTGTTATCCCCTGAGGGTGGGAATGGATGAAAATTATAAGGGGTACTGGGTTTTGTTCCCCGGTGATAATAAAGGCCTGCATCCTTCTGAGATCACTATTGCAGAGATATTAAAGGAACAGGGATATAGTACTGCCTGTATTGGCAAGTGGCATCTGGGTGACCAGGA
>DOZA01000171.1 GCA_003518245.1 Bacteroidales bacterium
CACTCAATAATATTGTCATTGCTTCTTTTTCTGCCTTTAACTTTTTCATATGGGCAGAGCACTTTCAGGGCAGAAATGATAAATGTCAAGCGTGGAAGTGAAACTGTATATCAATTGCAAGTGAAGGGAGAAAAGTACAGGTACGACTTCGAGGAGGGCGGCATGAAAGGCACGGTAATAATTGACCAGGAAAAAGGTCAAACAGCCATTCTCATGCCCGATAAAAAGTTTGTACACTATACAGATATCCACTCCTCAACAAGCCTTATGAATGATCCATACCAGTCATTCATTTACAGCAGATCAAGGTATGATGAGAAAAAGATTGGCAAGGAAAAAATAGGAGGATACGATTGTAATAAATCAGAGCTGTATGCTTCTGACCAGTTAGTCTTTTCCGCCTGGTACTCAGAGGAACTGGGTTTTCTTGTGAAACTGGTTAACGAGATGGCCAACAATACCTATATGGAGCTCAGAGATATTAAAAAGCAGAAAATAAGCAATGAGGTTTTTTCTGTCCCGCAAGATTATATAGAAGTAGACAGTAAAATGCGCCCTGTTATACCCGAACCTCCCGCTCCGGATTCCTGGAAGGAAATTAAGGCATCAATCCCTCTTAAGGGAGAATACAAAAGGGGTGATGTCATTTCATTTGAGATTCCTGAGAGCAGGAACTATAAATTTATACTTAACAATAACACTGACAAACCTTCGAAAATTATCAGGACAGGTATGCGTGATGGCAAAGAGCTGCCAGATAATGAGCAAGGGCCTCTCAGTTACAGGACCAGGCGTTTGTATGCCGGAGAGTCGTTCTCCAATGTATATAGCTGGAAGGCTGGTGACCAAAAACTTATCCAGGTACATGAGGGTGTCATAAATATTGAAATTATTCCTGAAAACAGATAAAATCTTTTAAACCATTTATCATGAAAAAACTATTTGTTCTCTTTGCAGTCAGCCTGTTTGTGCTGCCAATGACCGCTCAGTTTAAAGCTAAAATGCACTTTACCAGCATGGGACAGGAACGCGTGTTTACTGTTTATTCTTCAGATGCTGCTTACCGCTATGAGTTTACCGAGAATGGTATGGACGGTGTAATAATAGTCAAAAAAGGATCACCTGATGTCATAATACTTATGCCACAGCAAAAAATGGCAATGAAAGGTTCTGCTTCCGATCCCATGAGCATGGGCAATGATCCCGTTGCCTCATACCAGTATTACCTGGATCAAGGGGTACTGAAGGATGAAGGGAAAGAAACGGTGAACGGTGTTGCCTGTAACCGTGCAGCACTGTATAACAAGGAAAACCCCAGTCAGAAAATGTATACAATATGGCTGTCAGAAAAGTACACCTTCCCGATGAAGCTCATAAACCATATTGAAGGATCAGGCGATGCAACCATGGAACTGAAAGACCTGGAACCATGGACCCCCGAATCTAAAAGCTTTGAAATACCCGAAGGATACCAGGTGATGAGTATGCCAAAGATGTAGTCATAATTATTCCTGATTTGTACTTTAATACTTTATCTATAATCTTATGAATAGGTTTATCTATTTTTTTCTTGGTATATTATTATTAATAAATACTGAATTATTTTCACAGGATTCAAAATGCTCAAAACCAAAGGTGAATGTTATCCTTTCAGAAACATTTCATCCTGAGAATCGCATTGAAGTATACGATCATTTCCAGAACTATTATACTGCGGTCACCGATCCGGAAAATATAACCCCCGGATTTGAGTACTGGCAGACAGAGGAAGATTTCTATATAAGAATACAGGAATACATATTCCAGACCCTGCAGGAATACAACCCTGATGTTGAATTCGTATCAAATAGTACCGAGTCTGGTGAATACAAATTTGAGTATTTTCTTACTCTGTATGCTATTGATGTAGTTGACCCTGAAACAGGAATTCCTAACAGCAAAACAGGATACAATATTGGTGCAAAGCTTACCAGTTCAGATGTTTGCGAATCTGAAACCCGGATTATAAAATCTAAAATGAGCCAGGATCTGGATTTATTCCAGGCTATCAAAAACATGGCAGGGATACATATTATGAATATAGGCCGTGAGATCATGTTTCATGAACAAAAATATATGACGCCACCACGTGGTCCACGAATGGAAACAGAGTATAAAAGTATTTCAGTATCCCCACTGGTGGAAGATAGAAAAACTGATGTTCGAATGATAGTCTATAATTGTAAAGATGAAAGTGTATATTCTAAAAACCATGGTCAGAAGATATTCTGTCCCAAAAAAACTGAGAGGGGTGAAAACAGCCCTACGAGGCTTTTCTTGCAGAATTTAATAGATATTGGAGATATATTAACTTTAATGATAACAAGGCCTCATGGAGCATCTCTGACCTATGAGCTGAAGAAAGGGGTTAATGCGGGAAAGGAAACATTTGAGGTTCTTACCTGTGGACGGGATAAGAAAGTTCTGAAAAAAATTGAACTGAATATCAACGGACTCGAGATAAATGTAAAACCAGAAAAACGATCAATCAAACATGGTGATAAAACTTCTGTGGATATATACTTTAATCTTGTAAGCCCTGACGGTAAGAAAAAACCTGTTGCCGGAAAAGAGCTAAGCCTTTCCGTTAAAGGATTGGTTGATGGTTCAGTAACTCCTTCCAGAAGAATAACAACCGATTCGAAAGGAAAGGGTACTATTCAGTACAAGGCCGGAGACAAAGATGAAAAGATAACAATAACTGCCAGCTACCAGCCTGTTGACTACCCGGATAAGGTTACGGGATCAGGCAGTGTAAATATTATTCCTGATAATTACGCATGGATAGGTACCATTGAGCTCGAAATTACGGAAACATACAACTGTGATGTCGAACGACAGACAGGCGAGATTAGTAAAACAAGGACCATGGCCGGTGATCATAAAAGACTCGTGGCTGATATTTTAATAGGCCTGACTGACTTTGACCTTCTGGCTAATGGTACCAGCGCAGGTGCAAAACTTCAATATCTCTCGGGGCAGGTAACTTTAAATATGAGTGAAGACCATACAATAAACGGAAATGAAGAAAGACATGAGTGCCATAATGATGGAACAGGTAGGTGGGAATGGGTATCCCCGGGTAGCTGGAGCACAAATCATGAGACGATGGCAGGACAGGCTTATCGTGATATAAATCTGGAAGAAACAGGGCTCAACCTGCTAATTACAAAAAAATCACTTGGTGATAAATCAGCGGTGGATGACATGCAGCAACAACTTGCCGAGTTACAGTCAAGGCTTCAAAAGGCTATTAACAGCAAGGATATGAAGGCAGTTGAGCAAATAAAGGGTGAAATGCAAAATATGATGCAGGGCGACCAGAGCGACGCAAGCATTCCAATCCTGGCCAGGTTTGAATTATCCATGGTGCCCAGAGATTACCCCGTGTATACCACCTATGAAAGAAAGATCTATAATGTCTGCACCGGCGATTATAAAGAAAATGAAAGCAGGTCCGAAACACTTGAAATGCCAATTCTAACGCCATTTGGTGCCCAGATGGAGGGTATGTACACAAGGGATGAAAATGGTAATGACAGGATAGATGCCAGTATAAATGATACAAACCGCATATATAAAACATTCGGATCAGGTATCTGCCCGGAGGCTACCGTAACAGTCAAGGGAAGCATTTACCTTGAACGTAGGAAAGAATAGAACTATGTTAACTTAAATAATCACTCAATGGATATAATGTAATTAATTAAAAATTATAGTGATGAAGAATTTGGTTACCCTTTTAGTACTATACCTGTTACTTACTTTTACTGCAATGGTAAAAGCACAGATGATAACATATAGCGGGCCGGTGGATTTCTATTTAGAACTGAGCAAAAAAGCCATTGGAAGCGGCGAGGATGATGGTTATAACTGGAATGTAAACGTTGATGAAAAAAGAATAATAGAAGGCACTGTTTATATTATCTTCAATGGATATAGCGGTGGATTATCATCGCGCAATGTATTATTCAGACCGACAAGCATACAGGAAAACTTTAATTTTACAGGTACTGTTAATAATAAAGGTAATGAGGAAAAGACTTCTCAACACTGTTATGACAATCTTCTGCGATTCACCCATACTGCTACTCCGGGTGACTCCCGAAGCTATAGCCATACTGTACAATCAACACCTATAGAATCAGACAGGCCAATAATAGAGTCAGCTGGTTTGACCGTTATCAATAACAACTATACACTTAGTGTAACCGGAAGAATGCAGGTGAAAGTAAATACTGCAACTTCCAGTTCACAAACACATGCATGCATCCAAAGTAACGAACCTCCAAAAACAACCTTTATCTCCGATACCATTATTATTCCCGTTGCTGTAGTTGCAAGGAAAGAATTTGACAACTCGGATTACCTGGAAGGGACATGGGTGAAAGAAGATACTTCGGGCACAGAATGTAATAAATGCCTGGGGCCTGTAACTGCCCGTATGGCACATGGAGATATGAATTGTCACTGGGTTTCTAAAATAACTGCCTCATGGATGCTCTCGAAACGCACCAAGGAATGTGATGTTAATATAAATTACATAAAGGGCGATGTGAAAATTAACGGCGCACCTGCAAGTGAAGGACCGGTAAAGATAGGTGCAGGAGATATGATTGAGACAAGCAGACACACAAGATTCTCAATGAGAATGAATGACAATTCGGAAATACGGATAGGGCCAAAATCAAGAATAGTATTGAATGATCCCTGCAACCTTCATAATGAAGGAAAAGAACCATCAACTGAAGCAAAAATGACACTTCTGAGAGGGAAAATATACGGTACCGCAGCCAAGCTAGTAGGTAAAGGCAGTGGATTTAATTTAATAACTACAACTGTTACAACGGGAGTCAGAGGTCAGGTTAAACCTGATATGCCGGTATTCTATGCCTCCACCGACCCCTTTTTTATACCATATGAGTGTTATCAATTCAATCCATATTACAGGTTTTCATCCCCTCAGCAGGAAGACCCGGAAAAAGCCGAACTGATAGAGGGATACCAGTCTCTTGCTGACGACCAGATTGCCTATTATCTTGATTTTGAAGATGGTGTAGTAAATGATTTAACTGCCCTTAAGGGTAGTCTTCATATTGAAGACGAAATGGGAATAAGAAGCATGGACATACCTGAAGGTACAACAGTAAACCATTGGCAGGATGGTACCGCAATGACTGAGATACTTATATCAATCAAATAAACAAACCATATAACATAATCGAATGAAAAACAAAATAATNNAAACTATTAACGGTAATTTTAATACTGGCCGGAATGTTTTCCTCAACTAATTTATTCTCCCAGGAAGACTTTGGACAGGATCCACTGTACAGTGCCACCATAAAGGCAGATATCGAAGGGGTAAAAAAGGCCCTGGCAGATGGTGCCGACATCAACAGGCAGAGCGAAAATGGATATACCTCGCTCATGTGGGCCTGTACCTATAGTTTCAAATCTGAATATGCAGAGGTGGCAAAATTTCTTATCTCCTCAGGTGCAGATGTGAATATAGCTGCCATTGATGGAACTACGGCAATACTGGATGCAGCTGAAAACTCAGAAGAAGTTACCAAACTTCTGCTGGCTAATGGAGCGGATATAAAAATCCGCAGAAATGACGGAAGAGGAATATTTACCAGCGTTATTTTTGGCATCCTTATGGAAAGTGTCGATATGGAATTTGCAGAATTCATTCTCTCCAAAGGCGCCAATGTAAATGAAGCAGCTACCTCAGGTGACGTAGAGGGCTGGGCAGCGATCCACTATGCCGTCAGCAACGGAAATGAAGGTCTGGTCAGATTTCTTGTTAAAAACGGTGCAGATGTAAATGCAAAAACAGCAGATAACCTGACTCCCTTATCCCTTGCCGAATCGAATGAGTATTCGGGTATTATTGAAATATTGAAAGCCGCCGGCGCAAAATAAATTATTCTATAAAAAATATCAACAAATACCAATATTATGAGAATAGGTAATGCACCAACAAGAAAACCAGGTAAGGCTAACCCTATAGTCCTGGGCCTGGTGTTCATAATAATCGGTGGATTTGCATTCTTCATGTGGGGTCTGCCCCCCATGCAATATGCCAATGCTTCTAAAAGCTGGCTCTCGGTGCCGGGTGAGATCACCAGGTCTGAAGTGGATACCTACAGGAAAGATGGCAAAACACAATACCTGCCTGATATAGCCTACACTTACACTGTCGAAGGCAGAAATTATACCTCATCAAAAATAACGNNAATAACGGTGGGAGATCCCCCCTCTACATCAAATATCTCACCTGCCAAACGATTACAGGCTGAATACCCGGTGGGAGAAGAGGTAACAGTTTATTATGATCCCGAAGTGCATTCTTCATCAACGCTTAAAACAGGTATCCAGAAAAATGATATCCTCCTGGCTATTATAACTGGTGCATTCCCGTTTTTCGGAATACTGATCTTTGGCAGCGGACTAAAGTCAAAAAGTAAATCGTTAACAAAAAAGAATGTAAATACCAGCTAAAAAGAGCGAAGTCAAATTGTGAAATAAAAAATATATGCCATAAAAAAGAAGCTTTTTATTATCCAGGTCATATCAATAGCGATATGTACGTTAGTGACAGCCCAACCTGGTGAAACCGGTAATATCAATGTTTATGTCGAAGGTAGCAGCAGTGGTGTTATAGATAAAGATGTAGTCACAGAAATTGAATTTAATTTCTGGATCAATGGCCAGTTGGAATATAACAAAAACCTGAGTTATGCTTTGTAAACAGGATGCTACCTGGCTATGGTGCAGATAATAATTAGTTATTTGATCATTCCCGGAAACCGTAACAGAAATTATACTTTAATGGATAATCTCTATAAGTACGAGTACGGAGTTTCCCAGTGCAAAACTTAAAAGAGTAAAATAATATACATACTTTCAAAAAAGTTTATAAATTAAAGGCCAAATAACTATGGTATCATGAAACAAAAAATAGCACTTGTCCTTTCAGGAGGAGGAGCCCGCGGCATTGCTCATATAGGTGCTATTGAAGAACTTGAAAAACACGGCTTTGAAATATCTGCCATAGCAGGCACATCAATGGGCTCGCTTATAGGAGGCGTATACGCCCTTGGGAAAATGGAAGAATATAAAAACTGGATAATTACACTCGACAGGGTTAAGGTATTCAGTATGGTCGATTTCACTGTCAGCCGTCATGGTCTGGTAAAAGGAGATAAGGTATTTAATAAAATGAAAGACTTTATCCCGGACAGTAATATTGAAGACCTTCCGTTACAATATGCTGCCGTGGCCGCCGATATTGCCAGTAAGAAAG
>DOZA01000029.1 GCA_003518245.1 Bacteroidales bacterium
CTCCTCATA
The DNA here is from genome assembly GCA_003518245.1 of Bacteroidales bacterium. GTDB lineage: Bacteria > Bacteroidota > Bacteroidia > Bacteroidales > VadinHA17 > UBA9300. The sequence continues at coordinate 10 of DOZA01000029.1, forward strand.
ATGCACTAACGCGGTGGCTGACTACCGAAACTAACCTGGATGCCGTTGTTATGCGCGTAAGGAACCTTGATGAGTTTACCGAATCATATTCAGGAGCAGGAAAAAAATTACGAGCATCTGATGCCGTGGCTATTGAATTAATGGCAGCCGAAGCAGACAGGACAACCTGTAGGCTCTGTGGCGCATGCCAGTCACAATGCCAGCAGGGAATACCAATTACTGATATCCTCAGGTTCGAACGTTACGGCATGGATGATCATGATTGGGAGAAAGCAAGCAGCCTGTATGCAGGGTTACCGACAAAGGGAGATGAATGTATAAGTTGCAGAAATTGTGTGGAGGCATGCCCTATCAGCCTGCCTATACCGGAGAAGCTGGCGAAGGTGCATATGTTGTTGACCTAGACTATCATTGAACGGGAGAAGAGGGGACGAAGATATCCCGCCTTCGCCGGAGGATTCAGACTACGCCCTGCGAGCTTCGTCTGACACATTTGGCTGACTAAGCAGCAACCTTTTGTTACTGGACAATAAACCCTAAACGCGAGATCCTGAACCATAATACAGAACCTTTATTGATATTATAACGTAAAAAGGTTAAATACTATACCATTTTGTGAATAAGATAGTGTTGACAGGTGGTATAATTTGATTTAACTTGCTATTAATTAACCAACAAGAATAATATTATGAAAAAGATTTTTAAGGTTTCTGTTTTATGTTTCTTTATAATCTCCCTTTTTGCTTCTGTGGGTTGTGAAAAGACAAAAGATTATGAAGATCTATTACTGGCTCATATCTGGTATTGGGATGGAATGACCACTACATCCACAAATGAAGATATTCTTAACATTGTTGCTCTTACTAACGCACTCATGGCCAGTGCAACCCTAGAGTTTCATGCAGATGGCACCTACACCTTAACACTGGGTGATGAAGTAGATAGTGATGTGTGGGAGTTATACAATGATAATGAAATGCTGAAGATGGGTGAAGACGAAATGACCCTGGTTAAACTTACCGAAGAGGAGCTGGTGGTGAGTGGCGAAGCTGTCAGCACTCAGTATGGAGCCTACGATTTCACTATGTCCTGGAAGAAGTAGCACAGAGCACAGAGCACAGGGCAGTCGGCAATCCACAGTCCGCAATCGGCAGTCGGTCCCGAATCTTCGATTCGAGGATTCTTGTCTGTATTACTTTATCCTAACTACCCCTTCGGCTACCTTAGGGAACCTTGACATTACCAGCGGGTCGTGCCCGGGGATGATAAGGTTGGGATTGCTGACAAGGATTTCCCCCTATAGCAACCCTGGATGCCGGGACTCTGGCATCAGAACCACCATATTCGATTGCGTATACTTCATAAATATTTGAGGGTTGGGCATAAGTGGCTGCTAAAATCAATAAAGATAATGTGATCGTTAGTACAAAATATTTCATGTCGTTGATTTTTATTGAATAAATTTAAAGAAATTATCCGACACGTGTAAAGTCGCAAAATTCTAATAGTTTATTTAGGAGAAAGAGGAGAAATGGAAAAAGGTGATGACTAAGGTACAAGATACAAGTAGAGGCGCAAGATTTTGCGCCTTTATAAGACAAAAGGCATAAGACAAAAGACAAAAGTAAAAAGTAAAAAGTAAAAAGTGTTGAAGAAGAGCGACGTAGATGCGTCAGGCTTGCCGCATATAAGATACAAGATACAAGTGTAGGTAGGGATTTATGAGGAAAACGCGAAACGCAGAACGCGGAACCCGGAACGAGAACCCTCCTACCCTAGTCACATCGTTTGATGATCTCGGCGGTACGGTGCCCATACGGGATTGAGCCACCTTCGTCTTCCTTGAGCTTCTTCCATGCCCTGGCGATGATTATCTCATCAACATCATCCTTATCACATTCCACCTGAACAACATATTCCTCGCCGGCATAGGTGGCTATATTGAGTTTTACGATTGCTTTTGCCATAAATCAAAATATCGATTCATAAATATAATAATATTTATTTATAAAGCGATTGCACCTGCTCAAGGGGTATCTCAACTTCAGGATTAAAATGGTTGCCTGAGATATATTTACTAATGCTCAATAGCATCTGTCCGGCTTCAGGACGTTCTGAAAGGTCGCCTGACAAATCTATTCCGGAAACAAGTAACTTACCTTTGCCTACTTTTGCTTCAAAAATCAGTCCCAGCGGCCTGTTTGTAAACCAGTCATCTATTACTCTTACTATTGGCTCCGGCTGAGGATTAACAGAAGAAAGAATTATAGCATTTGAATGACTCATAGCATCCCACCATTGCCAGTTGCTGTATTGTTCAGTGGGAAACTCTTCAAAAATCGGATGTTTAGGATTACATAAGATACCAAGAGTATGAGGAGGCTGTCCGTTTGTCCATAGGGTATTCCAGAAAATACTTGAAAACCCTACAACAATATTACCACCTTTTTCAGCTTTCAGTGTACCTTTTTTTAATGTTAACAAGACAGAGCCGCCATCTTCAAGATATTTACCTGTTTCTTCATCAATAGTTGTAACCATCCTGTAGGATTTCTGCATATTTAATACATCATTATTAGCCGGATAGACCCAGATATCCCATGAATTGGAATAAGAATCAACAAATACCTGAAGTGTAAGTTTACATGGCTTAATGATAGATGAGAGATCAGCTGTCACAGTACCAATATTAAAGCAGTTGCCTAATGGTATGTTTGTGGTTTTGAATTTGCCAGAAAAGATTATTTCATTTTTATCATTTGATATTTTCCATTCCGGAGCTATATCTTTAAGTACTGACTCACCAAAATGAGCCATTTCTATCCGGGCCGTAAATTCTTCATTATTCAGGTATACCCTTTTATCAAGCCTTGCAAGAGGAACTGATGAGTTACAAAACCTTTTAAATTGATCAGAGCTTATATATCCTTTCTTTTCCCAGAAAGCATTAAGGATACCAACAAGGGCAGTTCCCTGTCCGGGAAAATCATGTAGGTCAAGCAACTGAAATCCTGCAAAACCAGGTGTACGTAGTGCTGCTTCAATATCTGACTTATAGCATAAGGCCTGCAACTTACCTGAAGCATACAGGAAACTATCAGCAAGATTCAGCATGCCGTTATTTTCCAGTGTTTCCCTGAATATCTCAAAATTTCGTGCTTTCATTACTCCATTATATTCAGAGATTTCCTTTAGGTCGGGAAAAACGCACCATTGTCCGATTTCGTGACTTACAACGGGTTTTGTATAACTGCTTATTCTATCAGTCCAGTCATAATTTGTTTCAGGTTTTTCTTTATTAATTACACTGTTTATTCCCTCCTCCCATCTTTGTATCCTTGGTTCCATCAGGTTATGATAGTCATTTTCGGGTATTGCAGGCCATCCTGCTCCCGAAGTATATACCCGCCGTGCATCTTTGTTTTTCCAATGAGTAACAAATTTTTTCAGATATTCTGTATGATTCTCACCCCATGGCTCATTACCATAAGCCATCATACAAAAAGAGGGATGGTTTCCATATGCCTTAACAATTCTCTCACTCTCGTTATAAATAAATTCATCTATTGGAGCCCCATCCCCTATTACACCCCATACTCCACATTC
>DOZA01000162.1 GCA_003518245.1 Bacteroidales bacterium
TATCTTCTATCAGTTTGTCTGCTATTTCCCTGCGTAGCTCTTTCACATTGACACCTGCTGTTTCGCAAAGCTCATTAACCAGCTCTGACATCTCATTCTTATTATCCCCATCAATAGAGAATACTGCATCCATAGCTGACTTACGTATATTCTGGGCCACATCATATACATATACATCAAGTATATTCCTGGTCAGGCCGGCGTCGCCCTTAATATTCTCTATTTTTTTCACCCTCAGTGCAAGTGATTCAGTAACGTATATCTCCATTATTATATCAGAGATATTATTAAGTACCTCCTGCTCATGCACAAGCTTACGCCCGTATACTTCGGAAGCAGTATGCAGCAACAGAAGGGCAATTTTTTTCATATTTGACAGATAACCTGATTTCTCTGTGAAGAAATCATCAGAGCTGCCTGCTTTGTATACTTTTATCCCCGCAAGATCTTCAACAAGTTTTTCTGCCATACCAAAAAGATCATAATCCCCTTTCATTGCTCTTTTCATAGCAGTGTCAACCAGCAATATGCGGTTAATTTCATTCGTTCCTTCAAAGATCCTGTTTATTCTTGAGTCGCGGTATCCCCTTTCAACATTCATTTCAGATGAATATCCCATGCCGCCGTGTATCTGGACTGCTTCATCCACAACGTAATCGAGCATTTCAGAACCGTATACTTTCAATATTGCCGCTTCCACTGCATAATGAGATATTGCCTCTATCGTAGCACGCCCTTTTTCATGTCCTTCAGACTTGTATTGTTCAATCAGTTTATCCACATCCTGGCTTACCCTGTACACTGCTGATTCTGCAGCAAACGTTTTTATCACCATTTCAGCCAGTTTATACTTGATAGCACCAAAATTTGCTATCAGTGTTCTGAATTGTTTTCTTTCATTGGCATATTTCACTGAATCGTTAATAGCTTTCTTGGCAGCGCCCAATACACTTGCACCAAGCTTGATCCTACCCATATGTAATATATTCAGCGCTATTCTAAAGCCTTCACCCCTTTTACCAAGAAGGTTTGATGAAGGGACTTTCACATCATTATAATATATCTGTGTTGTTGATGATCCTTTTATTCCCATCTTATGTTCATCAGGGCCAACAAGCACTCCTTCACTGCCGGCATCTACAATGAATGCACTTAAAACCCTGTCATTTTCAATTTTGGCAAATACTGTCTGAGTGTCAGCAAATCCCCCATTGGTAGCCCATATCTTTTGCCCGTTAAGTATATAATGACTGCCATCTTCGGAAGGAACGGCATTGGTCCTTCCTGCATTGGGATCACTTCCTGCTCCCGGTTCCGTTAAACAATATGTACCAATTAATTCTCCTGTAACAAGTCTGGTTACATAACGTTGCCTTTGATCTTCATTACCATAATATAATATTGGCAATGTGCCTATTCCGCTATGTGCCATAAAAGCTACCGAGAAGGAATAAGCTGCTCCAATAGCCTCGGCTGTCAGCATCTGGGTTACGAATGACTGACCGAAGCCCCCATATTCTTCGTTAACGGCTATACCCACCAAACCAAGATCCGTAGATTTTTTCACTAATTCTCTCATCAGCTCACGGTCACCCTTATCCAAATCATCGAGGCGGGGATATACCTCTGACTCAAGAAAATCCTTACATGTTTGAGCTATCATTTTTTGTTCTTCGTTGTACTCTTCGGGAATAAAAATATCCTGAGGGTCAACTTCACGGACCAGAAATTCGCCACTTTTCAGAAGTTCGTTATTTTCCATTTTATCAGGTTTATATTAATTTATTATCTCTATATTTTTAAAGCCTTAACAATTAATTCAGCGATATCAAGATTTTTAATCTCTTCTTCCCTGTTTTTATATTTTAATCCATCTGTTATCATTGTCATACAGAAAGGACATGCAGTAGCTATTATTTCAGCACCTGTTTTGAGTGCTTCTTCTGTCCTTTCAATAAATATCTCTTTATTACCCTTCTCTGCTTCCTTGAACATCTGTGCTCCGCCAGCGCCACAACACAGGGCGTGACTTTTATTACGCTTCATCTCTTTCAGTACAGGGCTGATTTTTCTAAGCAATGATCGGGGATCTTCATAGATATTGTTACCACGGCCCAGGTAACAGGGATCATGGTAGGTAATTATTGTATCATGTAAAACACTATCGTCAATTTTAAGCTGTCCTGAACGCATCATATCTGCAAGAAAACTGACATAACTGATAACCTCAAAGTCAGCACCCAGGTCCGGATACTCATTTTTAAAAATATTATAACAATGAGGACAAATAGTTATTACCTTTTTAATATCATAAGTCTTGAAGGTCTCAATATTCTGCATTGCCTGCATCTGGTAAACCATTTCATTCCCTGCTCTCCTTGCAGGATCACCTGTACATGTTTCTTCCTTTCCGAGCACTGCATAACTGACATCAAGAAATGTCAGTATCTTGGCAAAAGCGGCTGCAACCTTTTTATATCTGTCGTCAAAAGCACCTGCACAGCCAACCCAGTAAAGGTATTCAGCTTTCTCTCCCCTGTTGTGTAGATCTGCCATCACAGGCACTTTTATCTTTTTTGTTTGCATATAAAGAATTATTCTTAATCGTTGACTGTCATTTCGATATTTTCTGCCCAAAGCATACGGTCTTCAGATGAATACTGCCATGGTGCACCATTATTCTCAATATTATTGAAAACTGCTTTCACCTCTCCTGGTGCAACACCTTCCTCCATTACCAGGTATCTTCTCATATCTATTATCAGCTCAGTATGGTTTATATTAACAGGACATTCTTTGGCACATGCATTACATGTTGTACAGGCCCACAGCTCCTCTTCCGTAATATAATCCCTCAAAAGGCTTTTCGAATCATCATAATCCTTCCCATTTTTCACCATCCCCGGTCCCTTATCGTTCATCCTGGCCCTGATATCCATCATTATTTTTCTTGGCGAGAGTTTTTTCCCGGTAATATTTGCAGGGCATACAGCAGTACATCTTCCACACTGTGTACATGATAAGGAATCAAGATAATTTTTCCATGTTACATCCTCAACATCCCTGACCCCGAATCTTTCAATCTCAGCTTCTGCAGGTGCAGCACTGAAAGCTGTTTCCGGATTCATCATTAATCTGACCTCCCTGGTTACATTATCCATATTAACCAGCTTACCCAAAGGACTGAGCCTTGAAAGATACACATTAGGCACTGACATAAATACATGAAAATGCTTGCTGTACGGTAAAACGTTGGCAAATATGAATATCAGTACTATGTGTGACCACCAGTATATCTCATGCTGATTGTGTAATGAACCTGTATCTGTGCTGTTATATATAGCAGAGATAAATGAACTGACTGGGAAAACCCCGGCCAATTCATTCCCACTCTTAAAGGTGTATGCATAATATGTGATATTCATCCCCAGCAAGCTGATCATAAGCAATAGTATAAGGGTAAGAGCAATATTGGCATCAATATGTGAAGATCTTTTCATCTCATTACCTTCAAACCTTCTTATATGGAAAAATAACCTGCGGGCAAGGAATACAAGTATTGATATTGTTACCAGTAATGCAAAAATATCCCCTGAGGCAATGATTATATCGTATAGTCCTCCTAGTATTTTAAGTACTCTTTCTGTTCCTGCAAGTCCATCAATGACCATTTCTATGCTGCCGATCAGGATAATGCAGAAGCCCCAGAAAACCAGTGCATGGAAAAAGCCTATAACAGGCATCCTGAATATCTTGGATTGGCCGAATGCCACCTTCATTGTCAGTTTAAGCCTTTTGCCTGTGTCCCTCACCTTAAAAGCAGGCTTTGTCAGCATAAAGAACCTCACCAGCCTCAGTGTAGTATAAGAAAAAACACCAAGAGTTACCAGAAGAACTATTGAGAAAATGATCTGTTTCTGCATATCATAAAATTGTACCCGGATACTTAATCTGTCGTTGCACTTTTTACGGCCTCTATTAGCCCCGGCAGTACTTTCATGGCATCACCCACTATTCCATACCTGGCCGTTTCAAATATCGGTGCATCTTTATCGGTGTTTATAGCCACAATACATTTTGATGAGCTCACTCCTGCAATATGCTGTGTTGCACCCGATATACCGACTGCAATATAAAGGTTCGGAGCAATTATTTTGCCGGTTTGTCCCGTATGTTCCTCATGAGGTCTCCAACCCTCATCAGATACAGGCCGGGAGCAGGCTGTTGCTCCCCCGAGAAGACCGGCAAGTTCAACCAGTGGCCCCCAGTTATCAGGCGACTTCATTCCCCTGCCTCCTGAAACAACAATTTCAGCATCTGTTAAGAGTAATTGACCGGTTTGTTTGTGTATATCCCTTACCTCCGTTTTTATAAGTCCTGCCTCAAGATCATAACCAATATGCTCGATCTCGGCACTATTAACAGTTCCAACAATCTCAAATGAATTTTGAGCCAGTGTAATTATCTTAATATCTGACTTGATTACTACATTGGCGAAAGCATTCCCCGAATAAACCCTTTTATAAACAGTAAAAGGATCAGTGGACGAAGGCAGTTTGCTTACTCCTGATCCAATACCTGCACCCAACTTAACTGACAATCTGGGGGCCAGTGCCTTCCCTGTATTATTGTTTGACAGTACTATTACTCTGGCATCCAGCTTCTTTGCAATATCTCCTATTACTACGGTGTAAGCCTGGCTGTCGAGCATTCTAAGATGCTCATTCTTTAAACTAAGGATTTTCGAAGCACCATAACTGCCCAGGCTTTTCAGTTCTGCATCATCAACATCACCAATTGACAAAGCTGTTACTGATGAATCAAGCATTTTTGCTATCCCCGAAGCGTATGACACTAGCTCGTATGATAATTTTTTGAATTTACCTTCCCAGTTTTCGGTATATACTAGTACAGACATTTTATTTTTTTTAAAATTCCTTAGATAATTTTTTCTTCATTTTGCAGAATATCTATAAGCTCACCTGGTTTATCAGCATCAATAAACCTGCATGCTTCTTTCTCGGGTGGCATTTCATATGAAACAACATCGGTAAGAGGCTCTACATCAGTTGGCTCAACCACTTTTATAGGCTTCGACCTGGCCATCATGATACCTCGCATGGCCGCTATCCCGGGTTCTTTAGCTATACCTTTCTGAACTATAGCAACAAATGGAAGAGGTAATGATAATATTTCTTTCCCCCCATCAATCTCACGTGTAATAATTACATCCCCGTTTTCAATACTTATATTAGATACGGCTGATACTGAAGGATATTGCAAAAATTCAGCTATCATGCTACCAACTGTTGATCCATTAAAATCACTCGATTCAATGCCGCACATGATAATATCGAATTGTTCCGACTTAATTACCTCAGCCAGCTGAGCTGCAACAAAATAGGCATCATGTGGCTCAGCATTTATTCTTATAGCGCTATCTGCTCCTATAGCAAGAGCTTTTCTTATGGTAGGTTCTGCTGAAGCCGGTCCGACATGAGCGACTGTCACTGCTTCCACCTGCCCCGGATTATTGTCTTTAAGTTCAAGAGCCCGGGTCAGGGAAAGCTCATCCCATGGATTAATAACCCATTGAATACCGGTGGTATCAAGCTTGTTCTCAACAAATTTAATCCTGGTTGTCGTATCAGGTACATTACTGATGCATACAAGTATCTTCATCTGTCTTATATTTTAGATTTTAATGTTGTGTTTATTAGTAAATTACCTTGTACAAATATAAAATTTAACCCTCTCATATCTAACATTTTGAGCGAACAAATATATAAAAAAATGAATCACTTCCAAATCGATAATGCTTATACCAGCCAGGAAAGTTCGAAATATGAATACTACTTATCTAATTGTCTATATGTACGTTAGACACATACTAAAGCATGGCGATTGTTGACTGTTCGAAAAAAAATACTGCTATCTGTCAATCCTGGGATGTTAGTTTTATAAATATTTTATAATAAATTTCATAATTTCACCCCTCGTTTCAGAAGCAGAGGGATGATGAAGAACCTAAGAGCATATATATCCATATTATTCTCAATGACATTTTTTGCCTTTTCATATGTATGGTTTAAAATAGCTAACCAGTCCTATCGTCCTCTTACGATTGTTTTTTTTCGCCTGGCCATATCAGTAGTAGCATTAAGCCTTTTTCTTTACCTGACCAAAAGATTTGAGAAAATAAGAAAAGAAGACAGGAAATATTTCTTCTTTATTGCCCTGTGCGAACCTTTCCTGTATTTTATTTTTGAGAGTCATGGTTTAGCCCGTGTCTCATCAACAGTAGCCTCTGTACTAATAGCCACAATACCTGTATTTACAACTATTGGAGCATTGATTCTCTTCAGGGAGAAATTGAGCCGGCTCAACTATGCCGGTATTATTACTTCCTTTGCAGGCATACTTATTTTCATAATTGCAGGCGAGAGTAATCTCTCTTTCGATATCAACGGAATAATACTTATGTTATCTGCCGTTCTGTGCGCAACCGGGTATTCACTTATTCTGAGGCGCCTGGCAAATAAATATAGTCCTGTTTATATTGTCAACGTACAGAATATTGTCGGTTTTATACTTTTTCTTCCCGTTTTTCTTATATCAGAAGGTCGTCATTTACCCGGTATGGTTTTCAATCCTGAAGCAGCTCTGGCAATTGCAGAGCTTGCTATTTTTGCATCATGCGGAGCTTTCATACTCTTTGTTTATACCGTAAGGATAATAGGAGTTACAAGGGCAAATTTATTCGCAAACATAATACCTGTGCTCACTGCCCTGTTTGCTTATTACACTATAGGTGAAATAATTACAATAGAAAAATTTAC
>DOZA01000246.1 GCA_003518245.1 Bacteroidales bacterium
GTCATTAAAATAACCGGTAGCATAGTTTACCTGACCATCCATAAATGTAATATTACCCTCTTCAAGTCCTGTCAATGCAACCGCTTTTCTGAAGTGTTTTATTGTATCACCAAACATGAAACTTTCATACTGTATTATTTTATCAACAATGGCTTTCATCTGGTTTGTATCACTGGCAGGTAATCTTCCGGTGAACATGTCTGGAATGAAATCATAGTTGCCATCAAATTCAGCATAATACATATCAGTAAGGTAATCAGTTCCTTCTGAAGGAGGGATATAATCAAGATCACCTGCCAGCATAAGGTAAGTAGGAGCAGGGTTATCCTGCGTACTGTTTGTATAAATGTAAGTAAGAGTATCTTTAATATCATGAAAATCCTTTTTAAGCCCGTTTTCACCAATGTATAGTTCAGTCACCTTGAAGCCTTTCTTTGCTTTCCATTTAACAAGTGGCTGCAGACTACTCTTAAAAGCAGTGTCAGATACTATTACCATGCCTACAGGCTCAAGCGAGAACTCAGGAATTACATCATCATAATCATAATTGATGAGGCCTTTTGAAAGAAATCTATCGAAGTCGTAACTATAATAGTTTTTGCTATTATTACCGGTTCTGTATACTTCGGAGTATTCAATAAAAATATTCATAGATACTATGATATCAACATATTTACCGGCCGGATGATAAATAACAGGGTTTATTTCCAGGCTGGCAATACTTTTCCCTCTCATGGTACCTATTTTATTTATTGATATGGTATCAGTAAGATATGGTTTTGTGGAATTATAAACCGATTTATCCATTACAAATGGATATTTCTGTGGATCCTCGGCTTTCGTCAGGCCAGGTTGGCTGGGGAAGATCCTGTTATAATCACCCATCTCATTGAGGTTTTTACGGATGCTTATAACATTACTTATGGTTATCCTTGCATTTCTGGTCCTGTCGAAATCAATCAACCTCGTAAAAACGGGTCACGTGGCTTGCCAGGTTCACTGCTATATGCATGATCAGGTAACATGAGTCTTAAAAATCTTCCCTCATCATGTTTTTGCTTATCAAAAATAACCGAACCTGAATTATATGATAATCTTAGTCCTTCATCAGTGTCTGAGATTACTTTCAGATGAGAAGAAGGGTTTATATCAATACCTGCTATAAAAGATGATTGAGCACTGGTCTCAATATTAAATAATAAAACAGGTAAAAGATAAATAACTATATATCTTAGAAAACCCAATATACCTGTAAAATAAATCTAACCTAAATTCGGCAAACAATATACCAAAATTGTTCCATATTAAAAATAAGGGCTGATTATGAGACAGCCTCTGCCACCTCTTTTTTTCCGTGTATTTCAAGATTGGTCATTTCCTGTGTAGTCTTATACCCATATTCGGGATATTCAAATATGGCTGCACGGGGTTCTGTTTCACCTATTGAATAGCCCCATACGTCTTTATATTCCTCGGGGTCTTCACCCAGGGATTCCATCTGGTCAATGTATTGCTTCACAGGTTTTGATTCTATTATATTTACCTTACCCATTTCCTTGATAATAGGACTGTGTTTCCTGTTTGAGTCATAGTCAAATTCCAGTATTCTCCTTCCTCTTCTTGTTATCCCTATAGTCCTGAATGACAAACTCTTACCCACACCGGGAAGATTCATTATATTCCTGTCAGTACTCAAAAACGGCAGTTCATGCTTTTTCATTATCTTTTTCAGTCTGGGTATAATATTAGCTGCATCTTCCGGCAGGCTTTTTATATTTTCCTGCTCTTCTTCAGGAACGGCACCAAGTACTTTTTCTTCCATCTGTTCCTGTATGGCTCTCTCGTTTGTGGCAAAATTGTGGTAATTTTCCATATATCCTTTAACTGAGAAGGTATAATATGGTATTACACCTATGTCATTAAGAGTCTGCCTCAATTTTGCTGCAAAGCCTCTTCTGGAAGCAGCAGCGGTAAAGACCATCTGGTTTGTTACTATCCAACCCGAAGAATTGAGTTTTTTTATTGCATCTCTTGTTGCCGGGGTTACTTCCATGGGAGAGATAAAATGTGTCTGGATAATGAATTGTTTAATACCTATTTTTGAAGCTTTTTTCTTAAATTCTGCAAGAATTGAAACAAAACTATCTGTTATACGGTAGGGTATATAAATCGGCAGGCGTGTTCCCAATCTCACCCTGACCATTTCAGCATATTTATTCCCGTTTCTTTTGTTTTCATTATTCTTTTTCTTGCGGAGGGCCATTTCATATACAGTATCCAGTAAATGCTTCATGGATCTATCAGAGCTCATAAAAGCATCGCCTCCGGTGATAAGAATATCTCTCAGCTGGCTATCTTTTTCAAAGTAATCAATCAGCCATTCTAATTTCTCACTCCAGGTTTGTTTTGGCTTTAACTTATTGAGGTTGAAATTAAATCTGCCGGCCTGGAAATCATACATTCTCTGGCAGGATGCACATAAGCCCCCGCAAGCTCTTCCAACTGTGTCAGGTATTAAAATGGCTACCTCGGGGTATCTCCGGTGTATATTATAGCTATTGGGTAATAACCAGCCTCCTGCGTTTGGTTTACCAGGTTCAACTACATCTTCTTTCTCCCAGGCAACTATGTGCCCGAACTCGTTTATAAGTTCCTTGCTGTAAAATATATAATCACGTATTGCAAGATCAACTTTACTTTCATATTCTGGAACATCAACATTGAGTAATGAGAGATAATGAGGATTAACGAAGGTCGGTATGCCTGCTTCCCTGGCTTCTTCAAGAAGAAACATGGTATCTGTATCCAGGGAATAATCAAGCATTTCGTTCAATAATTCAGGTGATCTTACGGCAAATTTCAGGTGGAATTGGTAATCGTTCCACCAACCCAGGGCTATTTTATATTTTTCATCATGGCTTATTCCTTCCGGGAAGTTATACGTCCGGCTTTTGATTGATCCATCATCTATATGTTTGATGATGGTATTTAATATTCTCCTCTTATTTTTTTCTCTTAATTTAATTATTTCCTTATCAAGCCCGGAATAATGCCTTGACATCCAATCTTTTACTTTTTTACGATCGGGTTTCTTCCTTTTTTCTGTCCCCGTGAACTGTCGGAACAGATGTATCATATCATAAAAGAACTCCGGTTTGCCTCCTCCTTTACCTTTATGATAGGCAAGCCAGATTATTCTTATCGGATCAGATATGGATACAGGTATTTTTTTATTTAGATTTTCAAACTCCCTGCCTGCATTTTTAACATAGTCGAGTAATCTTATTGCTCCTATTTCTCTCCAGCTCAAGGCTTCAAATGCTTCTCTTCCACTTGTTTTATTCTCAAAATATTTTAAAGCTTCTTCATGACCATCCTTCATCCAGTTATATACCCATTCATAAATAAGTATATTTGCTTTATCTCCTGATTTTGAAGTACATATAATGTTTTTAAGATCAGGATTTTCATTCATTAATTGCATGAGTAATACAACTGACCTTGGTGAGATGTTAATTTTTCTTATCTTTTCTAATAAACTCATAATAGAAAATTAATGGATTTATATGGAATAGAAAATCAAAAAAAATGATTTTCAATGATGTTATTTAAATATAATAAAAATAATCGTAAAAACAAAATTTATTATTGTTCAAACATACACATATTTAGTACCTTAAATAGCTATCAGGCTGATATTGATCAAGTTTTTCACTTGCATAATATCTGCACCCTTTATCAGTAAGTTCATATTCCAGAATCCCACAGCATATAAGATCTGAAATAATGTTTTCAGCCTTGTAAAGCGGAAGTTTTGAAAGCTTCCTGAATTTTGAAAGGCTGATTGAGTCATTTTGTTGAAGGTAGTAAAAAAGAATAGTCTCTGCTTTGCGTACCTTTATAAGCAGCCCGTTTTTTCTTTTCTCCTTTTTCCAGACTTTGAGAATAACACTGTTGACCGCCAGGTTCTGATCATCTTTCCTGCTGTATGCGACCCATCTGCCAGTATCATCTTTTGAATAAACGGGCCTGTTAACTGATTTCTCAACCTCCACCTCAAGGACTGTCTTGCCTTCTGACCGGTGCTGAACGACATGATACTTAACTGATGGTTCACAAAACAGGCTTGCAGCAGCATCAATCATATAATATTCCTCTTCACTTTGAACACCTGCTATGCTGCCATTATCACGTACACCGATAAGTAACCTGCCTCCA
>DOZA01000027.1 GCA_003518245.1 Bacteroidales bacterium
ACTTATTCTCAACTTCTCTCAACTCTTTTAATACCTGTAATGATCAGGTTTATAAGGCCCTCCGGGTTTTACACCCAGGTATTTTGATTGTTTCTCTGTGAGTTTTGTAAGCTTAACTCCCAACTGCTCAAGGTGTAGCCTTGCTACTTCTTCATCAAGGTATTTAGACAGGGTATAAACTCCAAGTTTATAATCTTTATTCCACAGATCCATCTGGGCCAGTGTCTGGTTGCTGAATGAATTGCTCATAACAAATGAGGAATGGCCGGTAGCGCATCCAAGGTTCACCAGTCTGCCTTCAGCCAGCATGTAAATAGAGTGTCCGTCAGGAAACTTAAATTCATCAACCTGAGGCTTAACATTAATTTTCTCTACTCCCGGGGTTGACTCAAGAAGGTCAACCTGTATCTCATTATCAAAATGACCTATATTACATACTATAGTCTGGTCTCTCATCTTCGACATATGTTCAACAGTAATGACATCGGTATTACCTGTTGCCGTAACATATATATTACCATATCCATATGTCTCTTCAACAGTTTTGACTTCAAAGCCTTCCATAGCTGCCTGCAAAGCACATATAGGATCGATCTCGGTAACGATAACGCGTGCACCATAGGATCTCATCGACTGGGCACATCCTTTACCAACATCACCATACCCACATACAACAACAATCTTACCTGCAATCATAACATCCGTTGCACGCTTAAGTCCATCAGCCAGTGATTCCCGGCAGCCATAAAGGTTATCAAACTTTGATTTTGTGACGGAGTCATTTACGTTAATAGCAGGAGCCAGCAGTGTCCTGTCTTTTTGTTTCTGGTATAACCTGTTTACACCTGTCGTTGTTTCTTCAGAGATACCTTTAAGTTCTTTTACTACACGGTGCCATTTCCCGGGGTCCTGTTTAAGAATTCTTTTCAATGTATCATTAACAATTCCTTCCTCCCTGCTTGATGGTTTTACATCCAGGCTTTGCGGATCTTCTTCACCGTAATAACCCTTATGTACCAGCAGTGTTGCATCTCCTCCATCATCCACAATAAGGTTAGGGCCCTTCCCGTCAGGGAAAGAAAGAGCCTGGACAGTACACCACCAGTATTCCTCCAGTGTTTCACCCTTCCATGCAAACACAGGTATTCCTCTTGCTGCGATAGCTGCTGCAGCATGATCCTGGGTAGAAAAAATATTACAGCTCGACCACCTTATATCTGCCCCTAGTTCAGCCAGTGTTTTAATTAATACCGCTGTCTGAATAGTCATATGCAGCGATCCGGTTACTCGTGCTCCTGCCAGGGGTTTCTCACCTGAATATTTTTTACGCATAGCCATCAGTCCCGGCATTTCTTTTTCAGCTATTTCTATCTCTTTCCTCCCGAACCCGGCAAGATTAATATCCTTTATTTTATATGGTATTGTTTGAATTAGTTCAGCCATAATTTACTTATTTTTAAGGTATGCGAAGATACAAAAAATAGGGCTATACAGCAAAACCTACAGCGACAGGAGCCTCAGAGCTTCAGCTTTATCTTTATCTATCTGTTTAAGCAAGTCTCCCTTTGATCCAAACTTCCTGTCTCCCCTCAACCGGTGTATAAATCTAACAGTAATATCCTTTTCATATATATCATCTTCGAAATCAAAAATATTAACTTCAACAGTACGTTTGCCGCTATCTCCTTCTATAGTGGAGCGGGGACCTATATATAACATTGCTTTAAAATGAGATGATCCCAATACGACCTCAACTGCATACACACCGTCGGCGGGGATAAGTTTATATGGATAATCAGATTCTATATTAGCTGTAGGGTACCCCAACATCCTGCCTATTTTCTTACCTTGGATGACTTTCCCTTTTAAAAGGTAAGGATACCCAAGAAGACTATTGGCTTTTTCAAGCTCACCTTCGGTAATTAATTCCCTGATAAGGGTTGAACTGATAACTTCATCCTTTTCTTTCAGTGCTTTCATCCTTTCAACTCCAAAGCTATACCTGGCAGCATATTCAGTAATAGTGGCAGCATCCCCATAGCCTCGATAACCGAAGTGATGATCAAAGCCCATAATGAGGTGTCCCACACCAATTATATCTACCAGGTATTTCTTAACAAAATCACAGGCCTCCATTTTGCTTAATTCAATGAAAAAAGGAATTACAATTAATTTGTCTATTCCGGCTTCTTCAATCAAGCCCAATTTTTCATCAAGGCTTGATAAAAAACGTAATGAGCCACCGTTCCCTGATAATACTATACGCGGATGAGGGTCAAACGTCATTACTACCGAATCGGTACCCAGGCTCCGGGCCTTATTTGTCACCGAGTTGAGCAGTGCTCGATGTCCCCTGTGAACACCATCAAATATGCCCAGTGTTAATACCGGTTTATCTGACTTAAATTCCCTATGACCGAAATATGTTTCCAATTAAATGTTTTTTACGATGGCAAAAATAGTAAAGGCAGTGATATCATGAAATAAATTAAACAGAACTGTTCAGAAATTATTATCTTTAAAAATATCTATTTAGATCCATATTCTTAGTTATATTGCTGTAAAATAATTATTTACCAAAACATGAAAATCAAAGTTCTACTAATAATCCTGCTTGCCGCCGCACCGGGCATTATTGAATCCCAGTCTCCCGGGGTGACAACATTTACCGAGGGTTTGATAATACAGAATGGCGTAATATATGGCAGGAATAATTTCGTTAATGATCCCCAGGCTGTTGATATTATTAATGAACGCTTTAAAAGGCCTTCTGCAGGGTTAATATCAGGTAGAACACCCTCAGGAGAGGATGCAGTATGGACCAGGATTACTGCCGGTGAAAAAGGATATTTCAGATCAGAAAAATTAAGGGGAGGTGCTCTTTATATTGAATATAACAGTCCTGTAGAAAAGGTAATGTTACTAAAATCCAGCGGCCACACCATGGTTTTTGTTAATGGTGAACCGAGGGAAGGAGATCACTATGACTTTAACTTTTCAATGCATGCTGTATTAATAAAAAAAGGGCTTAACCAGTTTTATTTTACCAACGGTCGTTATACCAGGATTAAAGCATCACTTGAAGAAGTAAGTTCGGAGATAATTATAAAAAAGAAAGATCTTACTCTACCTGATCTTGTTATTGAGGAACCCGGTTTTAAATGGGCCGGAGTAACACTTATTAATGCCGGCAAAAAAAATGTTCAAGGACTGAAGATAAGGTGCACGGTCAGGGATAATACAATGACAACTGAGCTTCCTCACATTGAAATGTTTACCTCCCGAAGGGTAAACTTTATGATCCCCGTGCCCGAAGGTATGGAAGCAGGGGAAGAAGATGTGATGATAGAAATACTCTCAGAAGCCGGTAAAATATATGATAGTTATGTATTCAGTATAAAGAGTAAACCTTTCGCCCTTAACCATGACCGTACTTTCATCAGCAATATTGATGGCAGTGTTCAGTATTACAGTGTCACTCCGGGGACCAAACCGGTGAAGAAAGATCAGGCCCTGATTCTTTCGGTTCATGGTGCAGGTGTACAGGCCAGGAACCAGGCATGGACATACGAACCTAAAGACTGGGGGCATATTATAGCCCCAACAAACAGGGGCCCCTTTGGCTTTGCATGGGAAGACTGGGGAAGACTGGATGCTCTTGAAGTTCTTGATCAGGGTAAAAAACTGTTTGAAACCAGGAATGATCTGACATTCCTTACAGGCCACTCGATGGGAGGCCATGGTACATGGTACCTGGGTGCCACATATCCTGACATGTTCGCGGCCATAGCCCCTTGTGCCGGTTACCCCGACCTGTTGAATTATGCCACGAGGCAAGCAGGGAAAAACGAGAATGGAGAAATGGTTCAAATGTTTATTAGAGCTGGTAATCCAAGCCGTACACTTAAGTTAGCTCGTAACTATGCTCACCATGGTGTATTTGTTTATCATGGTGATGCTGATCCTACTGTAAGTGTGGAACAGGCTCGCAGGATGAAAAAGGTACTGGGTGATTTCCATCCCGATTTTACATATTATGAATATCCCGGTGGAACACACTGGTATGGTGATATTTCAATGGACTGGCCACCGATATTTGATTATTTTAAACTCCATAGTATACCCTCATCTCATGAAGTGAGAAAAATTGAATTTTATACTGCCAATCCCGGTGTTTCAGCTTACTCGCACTGGGCAACAATATACCAACAGATAAAACCATTTAAGATAAGCAGTATTGAAGCACTTATTGGAAAAGATTCTTCAGAGGTCATATTACATACTGATAATATACTTACCCTTGGCTTAAGACTGACCGACATGGGTATTATATTCCCCCTTACAATAACAATTGATGGCCAGAAGCTGATAATAGAACAGGCAGGTAAGGGTAAATATCATTACCTGAAAATAAATAATGGACAATGGGTCCATGCCTCAAAGCCAGGTATTGATGAGAAAGGCCCTGAGAGATATGGTGGATTTAAAGATGCTTTCAGGAATAACATGGTTTTTGTTTATGGTACAAAGGGCAGCCGTGAAGAGAACAGGTGGAACTATCTTAAAGCACGGTTTGATGCTGAAACATTTTCATACAGGGGTAATGGCTCGGTTGAAATAATTACCGACAGGCAATTCCGGGATGGCAATTTCCAGGGAAGGAATATTATTATATACGGTAATGCCGACAATAACCTGGCCTGGGATATCCTACTTGCCGAAAGCCCTGTAAGTATATCTAATAACAAGCTGGTTATTGGTGACAGGACTATTACCGGAGATGATATTGCATGTTATTTTATCAGGCCGGTTGAGGGTTCCGAAAAAAATTCGGTCGGTATTGTTGCCGGTACCGGGATTAAAGGTATGAGGGCTGCATATCCTAACCAGTATTTCATTGCAGGTTCCTCATTTCCCGATCTAACAATATTCAGAATGCCAGTTGCCAATGAGGGATATGAAGCTGTGGAATGTGCCGGTTTTTTCGGGTATGACTGGAGTGTAAAAACAGGAGATTTCAAATGGAAATAAATAATCCGAATAAATGAAATCAGGCGAATACTACCTCAAAGACCCATGGCTGGAACCTTATTACAACATCTTTAAAGAGAGGCAGCGTGCATACGAAAACAAGCTGGAGGAATTAACCTGGGGAAAAGATATTGTCTCTTTTGCTTCAGGTCATTATTATTATGGAATGCATTTAATTGATGACTCACTTGTTTTCAGGGAGTGGGCCCCAAATGCCGACGATATTTACCTGGTAGGTACTTTTAACCAATGGAGAGAAAGGCAGGAATATGCACTAAAAAGGATTAACAGGGAAGGTGACTGGGAGATAAAGCTGCCGGCTGAGATAATAAGGCATGGTGAGCTTTATAAACTTTCAATACACTGGAATGGAGGATCGGGAGAAAGAATACCCTCATATGCCAGAACCCTTGTACAGGATGAAGAAACAAAGATTTTTTCTTGCAGGCACTGGCTCCCCTATGAAAAGTATCAATGGAAGCATCCTGATTACAACCCTGGTAACAGGCATCCCCTGATATATGAATGCCATGTGGGTATGTCTTCTGAAGAGGAAAAAACATCCACATTCGATGAATTCAGGAAGAAGGTGCTTCCACGCATATCAAAGAACGGATATAATACGATACAGCTGATGGCCATACAGGAACATCCATATTACGGTTCTTTTGGCTACCATGTCTCAAATTTCTTTGCTGTTTCGTCAAGGTTTGGAACACCGGATGATCTTAAAGCCCTCATTGACGAGGCTCATAGTCTTGATATAGCAGTAATAATTGATCTTGTACACTCGCATTCAGTAAGTAATATTAACGAAGGACTGGGGCTGTTCGACGGAAATCCAGCCCAGTATTTCCATTCTAATGAGAGGAGGGTACATGTGGCATGGAATTCACTATGCTTTGATTATGGTAAAAACCATATCATACATTTCCTGTTATCAAATATAAGATACTGGATGGAGGAATATAAGATTGATGGTTTCAGGTTTGACGGTGTCACAAGCATGATTTACTATGACCATGGTCTTGAAAGAGACTTCACTTCTTATGACATGTATTTTGACAATGGGCAGGATGAAGATGCACTTATCTATCTGAAACTGGCAAATAAACTTGTTCATACCATTAAACCGTCAGCCATCACCATAGCTGAAGAGATGAGCGGAATGCCAGGAATGGCATGCGATATTGAATCGGGAGGTACAGGATTTGACCTGCGGCTGGCAATGGGTATCCCTGATTACTGGATAAAAATTATTAAAGAACAGCAGGACGAAGAATGGAATATGGACGCGCTGTTTCACGAACTCACAAGCCATAGGGCAGAAGAAAGAACTGTATCATACTGCGAATCGCATGATCAGGCCCTGGTGGGTGATAAGACCCTGATATTCAGGCTGGCCGACGCTGAGATGTACTGGAATATGGGTAAGAAGATTGAAAGCCTTAATATCGACAGGGCAATAGCATTGCATAAAATGATAAGACTCATAACTATTTCAACAGCCAATGCTGCCTACCTGAATTTTATGGGCAATGAGTTCGGGCATCCTGAATGGATAGATTTTCCTCGCGAGGGGAATAACTGGAGTTATAAATATGCAAGAAGACAATGGAGCCTGGCTGAAAATAGCGATCTTAAATATCATTACCTGTATGACTTTGACAGGGAAATGATCGACTTTATCAGTAAGTCTGATGTTCTCTCATTTAAACCTGTTGAAAAAATATACAGTCATAATGATAACAATATTCTTGTTTTCACCAGGGGTGACTATATGTTTGTATTTAATTTTCACCCATCTATCTCTTTCACTGATTACAGGATACCGGTCACAGGGAGGTATATCATAGTATTTGATACCGATCACAGAAGATTCGGCGGCTATGACCGCATCGACAGAAATATGGTTTATATATCTTCACGTGCTGAAGGCGAAAAGCTTAATTCACCATTAGAAATAAGTCTATATATACCCTCACGGACAGCTATAATATACAAAATGGCACCTGTGACGCGTATTAATCAATCCACTTGATAAGGTAGAAATCCTGACGGTGAGGCAGATCCTTACTTTTAGGATACAATCTTAAACCATAGAAAAAGGTTCCTGCTTTTTCAGGCACCATCTCCAGCTGGTATAATGAACGTCCATTTTTGGAATTTGCATATTCCATTTCATATTTTGCTATAAACTTGTAATCACCACTCTGTGTCATCTGTGTGATGATAAACTCCACACCTACATTTTCGGCAGGAATACCATTTACATTTAATATTACTTCACCTTTATAAGTAACCCCGGACAGGTATATATTCTCTCTGGGTTTATCAAACTTATATGAGAGAATCTCCAGTTTATTCCATTCTGCTGACATCCAGTTTTTCCATGAGGTCAGGGCAATAGCTTTTGCATAATTATCGGCTCGTAACAACCGGGCTCTTCCCCATAGCTTCTTATAGTAATTTTCATAATAGTCATCTATCATCCGCTTCATCGTAAATCGCGGAGCTACCTTTACCATTGAGTTCTTAATATACCTGACCCATTCAGTGGGCACCCCCTTTTCATTCCTGTTGTAATATGCCGGTATTACTTCATATTCCAGCATATTATAAATAGTCTCGGCATCAACATCATCCTGTAAGTCCTGGTCTGCAAATGAACGTTTAAGAGGAAGGGCAAATCCGGCATAAGCCCTGTATCCCTCAACCCACCAGCCATCCAGGACACTGAAATGTATTGTACCGTTCATCACTCCTTTTTCACCACTTGTTCCTGATGCTTCCATTGGCCTGGTAGGTGTATTAAGCCATATATCAACACCGCTAACCAGCTGTTTTGCCATTTCCATATCATAGTTTTCAAGAAAGATAATCTTTCCTTCAAATTCCGGCATATGCGACACCTCGTTAATATGCCTGATAAGATCATGTCCACCACCATCATGAGGGTGTGCTTTACCTGCAAAAATAAACTGAACAGGTTTATCAGGATCATTAACTATTTTATCTAGCCTTTCGAGGTCTTTGAACAATAGTGTTGCTCTTTTATAGGTGGCAAATCTACGTGCAAAACCAATTGTCAGTGTATCAGGATTAAGCTCCTTACTTATATTCAGGAGCCTTCTGGGGCTTACCCTTTTATCTATCATCTCGGTTTGTATCCTTTTTCGTATCCATTCAAAAAGGTTTTGCTTCAATGATTTTTTTATTTCATAAACTTCTTCATCAGGGACAGAATATATTTTCTCCCATTCCGATATGTCTGTCTGGTCAAAATGCTTTTTACCTGTTATCTGCCAGTATAGCTTTTTCCATCTCCTGTTCAACCATGTAAGGTAATGTACCCCGTTGGTTACGTGTCCTATAAACAATTCTTCTTCCAGGTAGCCGGGCCATAGTTCCTTGAACATTTTACGGCTTACTTCACCGTGCAGTTTACTTACACCATTTACTTCCTGCGACATCCTTGTTGCCAGGTAACTCATATTAAACTTACCCGAGTTATTATTATATGATCTACCCAGGCTCATAAGCTTTTCCCATGTAATATTAAGCCTGTCAGGATAATGCGGTATATACTTCCTTAACAATTCTTCCTCAAATGAATCATGACCAGCAGGAACGGGTGTATGGGTAGTAAATAGTGTTGATGACCTTATAGCTTCCAGGGCCTCATCAAAAGTAAGGTGACGCTTATTCATCAGATATCTCATTCTTTCCAGTCCAATGAATGCAGAGTGACCTTCGTTACTGTGGTAGATATCCGGTTTTATTCCAATAGCCCTCAGTGCTCTTATTCCTCCTATACCCAGCAGAAGCTCCTGTTTAAGCCTGTTCTCTATATCTCCGCCGTACAGATGGTGAGTAACCTGCCTGTCTTCATGGCTGTTCTCATCAAAATCGGTATCCAGAAGGTAAAGGCTTATCTTTCCTATCCTGGTTTCCCATATCCGTGCTTTTACTGTACGTCCAGGCCATACAATGGATATTTTTACCTGATTACCTTCTTTATCTTCTACAGGTATTACAGGTAGATGGGAAAAGTCTTCAGCTTTGTATACAGCCATCTGCTGTCCTTTGGGGCCTATCTGCTGTCTGAAATAACCATACCTGTAAAGAAGACCTATTCCAATAATATTGTAATTGGAGTCACTGGCTTCCTTAAGATAATCTCCTGCCAGTATACCCAGTCCGCCTGAATATATTTTCAGTGAATGATGTACACCGAATTCCATACTGAAATAAGCTATAACAGGCGAATTATTATCATCGGGTCTGTTCATATAATCCCTGAACTCAGAATATACGCTTTCAAGGTCAGCAAGGAACTCTTCATCTTCAGATAATACCTTCAGTCTTTTATAATCAACCCTTTCTATCAGCATACAGGGGTTCTGTTTTGTTTCCTCCCAGAGGCTGGGGTCTATCCTTCTGAAAAGATCCTGTGCTTCATCATTCCATGACCACCATAGGTTAGATGCCAGTTCTTTCAGTGCTGACAGACGCCCAGGAACATCTGATTGTATATATATATCTTTCCATACAGGCACCTCGTGAGGTTTACGCGCAACAGTATCTTCCCTGAGCAATACTTCTGACAACTCCCTGGGTTCATCTCTTCTTGCTTTTGACCTATCAAGTGCTATTTTATAGGCCCGGTAATAATATTCAACCAGTTTATCCCAATTGGCTATCCGTGATATTTTATAAGCTTCTTCACGTACTTTGTCATTTTGTTCCTTATCAAGCTTATAGATTTTTTTTATAAAGGAACTGATCTCTTTTACTGTCTTTTCACGGTTAGCATCATCTCTTTCAATCACGCAAATACCGTTACCATGATCAGGGTAATGATTCTGTACCCATAAACCAAATCCCGCAAGTGAGGTGGTTGCTGTGGGTATTGAAAACATAAGGCTTTCGAGGGGGGTATAACCCCATGGTTCATAATAGGACGGGAATACTGTAAGGTCAAAACCTATCAGCAATTCGTAATATGATTTATTGAATATACCATCATACCCATTAAGGTAAGAAGGAACAAAAATAGTTATTACATTATTGTCCTTACCATTATTCAGATTATTACTCTTCAATGCATTAATCACCGGATCGCCATCCCGGTAATGTAATCCATGTGACAGTATATTATCACCTGAGGGAACAGTCTCAGATACCCCATTGAGATAATCCGCAATATCTTTTCTTGGTCCTTTATGATAGGCAGGGACCATTATGAAAGCGACAATATTTCTGTCGTTTCTAATATCCCTGTCAATTTCAGCCAGTGAATCAATAAATACATCAATACCCTTATTATGATATTCATACCTCCCTGATGTTACGACAAGCAGAGGGTGATCACTAATTTCCCTGCCGGATATAATTTTTGCCGTATTAATCAATATTTCCCGGGCTTCTTGTCGTTTAGTCTCATATTCTTCTTCAGATGGAACAAAAATATCTTCAAAACCATTTGGAGTTACAATATCAACATCTTTCTCCAGGAAGGCAGAGCATTCCTGGGAGGTAATTTCACTTACAGTTGTAAACACATCCGCTGTATGTGCTGCTGTCTTTTCAAGTGATCTCTTGGCTATAACATTAAACTCACGGGCTACCTGTTGAGGGTTATAATCATTCAACCTGCTGTATAAAGGTTTGTTATTACCGGCAATTGTCCGGCCAAGAACAGTTGCATGGGTTGTAAAGGATGTACTTACCCAGGGTGCATTTTCTTTCAGATAGAGTACACCTGCTCCTGTCATCCACTCATGGAACTGTGCTATTATATCCTGGTGTTTATGATAATATCCTGTAAAGCTCTCAATTACTTTACCTGCAGCATAACCAAAAAGAGCGGGTTCAACATAATCCCACTCTCCTGAGAGACTGTCAAGTTTATATTGTTCCCACAGGCGAGCAAAGATTTCATTTTTCTGGTTGAAATAGGGAGTGAAATCAACCAGTATTACTATTGGTTTACCTGATATATTCCACCTGCCGGTACGAACCCTGAGACCCTCACCGTCTGCTTTGCCCTTCCAGTCAGGGAAAAGGCTTTTGTCATCTATGAATTCAGGGTTATCACCCTCATCCCTCCATACATCAGGGCCTATTAATATATAACTATTACCCAGCTTATTTACAATATTAAGTGCCTTTGTAGAAATAACTGTGTGAATACCCCCAACTTTATTACATATTTCCCAGCTGGTTTCGAACAGCAGGTCCATTATTCCATCCTTTTTCATCTCCTGGTTTATTTCTTTTTAGAAATTGCAGCCTTCTTAGTTTTCGTTTTTATAGATACTTGTTCCCCCGTCTTTTTTACTGTCACAGAACCTGATGCCTTTGTAGAGCTAAGAGTCATAGACTTGATCCTGGCACGCAATTTACGTATTTCCGTAACACGTTCATTCAGCTCTTCCTCAACCTGGCTGATTTTTTCCCTAAGGCCAATTACCTCCTGGTTATCAGGCTCTTCAGCACAGACCGAATCAAGGCGAATTTCAAAATCACTAAGCACATTCATATAGTTCATAAAAGCATCATATGGTGATTCATATGGATTAAAATACTGATGTACTGTGCCATCAGAAAAGAACTTTGTACACATGTAATAAAAATGGTCACTCACCTGCAGGTACTTCCAGTCTGTACTGATACTCTTATCATGGCATCTCTCAACTCTTTGGGCCAATGAATAGAGTTTATTAAAAGCAGCATCCTGAAGGTCGTTCCCGAGCCATGCCGTCAGGTCTCTTTCTTCATCTGCCCATGATACAGGATTTGGCACCTTTATTGCCGATACCGGCTGAAACTCATTAATCACATCAGAGGGAGTCTTAAAACTGTATTCTGTATTTTTCATTATCGTTTCCGGCAATGTTTCCAGGAACTCGAAAATACCGGTCTCAGCTTTTTGATGTTCACCGAAAGTTTCATAATCGATAAAAAGGTTAATCAGTTCAGCATCCTTACCTCTTTTTTTCATCCATGAAGCAAACTTGTCAGCAGTCAGGGGCCATTCACTCCATTCCCTGTTACTAAACCTGAAAGCAATATCGTCACTCAACTGGAAATTCCTGAGTAATACTTTAAGTTTCGGATTTATATTATTACAGTATAGGTAATCCGGGCTTCTCCATCCAAGTATATGTTTTGCACCTTCTGTTAGCATAGCCGAAAAGCCCATATCAGCAACCCAGCTGCCTATTTCATCTGAATAGACCATTTCTGTATTACGGAATGAAACAGGTTTAATACCTAAAGACCGTTCCAGCGTTTCACTGTGTTTATTCACCTGCTTGATAAACTCTTCCTTACTTGCCATACAGGCCAGTGAATGTGAATATGTTTCAGCCAGAAACTCAGCCTGCCCTGTTGCTGCAATCTCCCTGAATGAATCCAGGACCTCGGGAGCGTAGGTTTCAAGCTGATCCATCAGCACTCCTGTAAGAGAGAAGGATACCCTGAACTGACCATTGTATTTTTTTATAAGGTCGAGTAATATCCTGTTTGTAGGAAGGTAACAATCGGTGGAGACCTTCCTTAATATAGTTTCATTGGTATAATCATCATAATAGTAATGATCATTCCCTATATCAAAAAAACGATACCTCCTGAGTCTCAGCGGTTGATGTAGTTCAAAAAATAGACATACTGCTTTCATATCTATACTTTATATTATTTCTTAATTCATAACATCCAGGTACACATCTCTTACATGCCTGGCCGAATTTTCCCATTTAAGTGTTTCTACTTCCTGCCGGCCTTTCTCAATAAACATTTTTGAAAGAGCAGGGTATGTAAGGATAGCATGAATGGCATCAGCCATAGCATCTATATCCCAGAAATCAATCTTAACAGCATGCGTGAGTATTTCAGACACACCTGACTGTTTACTGATTATTACCGGCACATTTGACTGCATTGCCTCCAGTGGGGAAATACCAAAAGGCTCTGAGACTGATGGCATAATATAAACATCGCTGAGTCTTAACATCCAGTACACATCCATTCCTCTCAGGAATCCTGTAAAATGGAACCTGTCGGTTATATTAAGGGCCGCCGCCCTTTTTATCATCCTCTCCATCATATCACCGCTGCCTGCCATTACAAATCTTACATTGTTCATTACCTGCAGTACCCTGTACGCTGCTTCAATAAAATATTCCGGTCCTTTCTGCATAGTAATCCTGCCAAGGAAAGTAACAACTTTATCGTTGATAGCCCTGGGATCATACTCATCGTAAACACCACCTACCGGTTCAACAGCATTATAAACAGTCATCACCTTTGAAGGATCGATTCTATAATTATGTATTACTGTTTCCCTGGTGAGATTACTTACGGTTATAATCCGGTCCGCAGCATCCATACCAGCTTTTTCTATATTATACACTACTGGGTTAACGCTGCCACCGCTGCGGTCAAAATCAGTGGCATGTACATGAATAACAAGTGGTTTACCCGATACATTTTTTGCTGCTATACCGGCAGGATAAGCCAGCCAGTCGTGAGCATGAATAATATCAAAATCATTCTCAT